>CAMDZK010000124.1 GCA_945910665.1 uncultured Peptostreptococcaceae bacterium | reverse complement strand
CTGTCCGTATACGATTGGACAAACCTCTTTTTCAAAGTGTTTTTAATCATATTGCTGAGTTAACAATAATTCTTAGTATATTATTTGCCGTGGGGCGAGTCTTAGCGACTCAAATCTACGGGGCTCATTTGACGCTAACAACGTACACAGCCATTGTGTTTGCTCGCCAATTTTTCTATGTATTATTTTTCATCACTATGTTTTATTTTTTCTACATCTTCACAGCTAAAGATATGCTTTCTCTTGTAGTTACCCTTGGAATTCAATGGGTTATAAATATTGGGTGGGTGTCATTTGACTTTTATATTATGAGAAGTAAACAAGATAATTTTCAACTGCAACTTTTTGTTTTTAGTTTATTCACCATTCTTAGTACATGTATCATGCTTTACGCTATGTATAAAAAGGGGAAAATGGAATGTATCGATTGTTAAAAGCTGTTCCGTTGACCGTATGGTCAGCTTTTGTTTTTTTATTATTACAAAAAGAAACTGCAACAAAAAGTATTTTTTACTGGAAACAAGCGGCTCCAGGTGACTTTTTCTTAAGCTTTTTATTTTTCATTTCTTTCATAACGATTACCTTAAATTATGCTCGTATGCAAGTCAATGCTTTCATTAAATTAGAAGATTACATACATGTTCGTAAAAAAGAAAAAAAAGCTGGGTACGTAATGAAGAGATATTCGATCCAATTTATTAAACAATTGAGTCTCATCATCCCCTTCTTTTTAATCAGAGAAATTTTAACACACGGGACGATTCAAAGCGATGCCATATTATTTGTGTTTTCATTTACACTCAATTATGCAATTGTACATTTTCTGTATTACCTATTTCGTCTATTTTGGAATGATACAATAAGTTACTTTTTTTTCTTTATCGTATGTATCCTATTGCAAGTTGTAGCACAAGAGTTCAATTTTCTCGCTATATGCACTGCATACACCCCATATTTAGATAAAAATCCCCTTGTCGTGCTTATCACAAAAGGGGGTATTCTCGTTCTTACAGTACTATGCTTATACATGAATCTCACGAAGAAAGAATGGATAGGAGATAGAATCAATGATTAAATTAGAAAACGTTTCAAAAACTATCAAAGATAATGAAGTGCTTACAAATATTACGCACTCATTTGATGCTGGTCGAGTTTACTTAGTAACTGGACATAATGGGTGTGGAAAGACCATGCTTTTGCGTATGCTATGTGAACTCATTAGACCGACAACAGGGACTGTGACTTACAGCAAGAATCTCGAGTTTGGTGTCATTATAGAAACACCGCAGTTTATGGAAAATGAAACGGGTTGGGAGAATCTAATATTTCTTGCGTCAATTAAGAAGAAAATAAAGAATGATACTATTCTAAATACTCTACGTATGCTCGAATTAGAAAAAGTGAAAGACAAAAAAGTGAAAACTTACTCTTTGGGAATGAAACAAAGACTAGCGATTGCGCAAGCAATTATGGAGGACCCAGATGTTTTACTTTTAGACGAACCTTTCAATGCAATTGATGAACAAAATCTAATTACTGTCATCGAGAAATTGCATGAGCAAAAAAGAGCGGGAAAAATGATTGTCATAGCCACACACCAATTTCCACCGAGCTTGGAGAGTATTGTCGACGAACATATAGAAATGGATAATGGGAGAATAAAAAACTTTCAAACTGTTTCATAATATGGTACTATAAAGGGTAGAAGGAGGTGTCACAATGGATTGTATTTTCTGCAAATTAGCGAATCACGAGATTCCTACAGAAGTCGTATACGAAGATGATGAAATCTTTGCTTTTAACGATGCATCGCCACAGGCGCCTGTCCATTTGCTCGTCATTCCCAAAAAACACATTCCTTCACTGAATCAAGCGGAGGACGACGGCAAATTGCTGGGCGACATCCTCACTCGCATCGCGAAGCTTGCAAAAGAACAAGGATTTTCCGAAGATGGATACCGCGTTGTCAACAACTGCGGCAAAGATGGAGGACAAAGTGTCGACCATCTTCATTTCCACGTGTTAGCAGGAAGATCACTGCAATGGCCTCCGGGCTAAAGCTTGCAAGGAGCACGATTTTCAGTTATAATAAAGACTATCGTACTCGGCTCATTTTTGAGCACTCTTACGAAAATGAGAGGAGGGAAAATCGATGTCGGAAATCAAAGTAGGGGAAAATGAATCCTTAGATAGCGCCCTCAAGCGCTTCAAGAGACAATGTGCTCGCTCTGGAGTACTCTCTGAATATAGAAAAAGAGAGCATTACGAAAAACCAAGCATTAAAAGAAAGAAAAAATCTGAAGCAGCACGCCGTAAGAAAAACCGCTATTAATTTTTCGAAATCAAAAACCGCAGTCCTATAAGGATCGCGGTTTTTTTATTTGTTCTATTGACATACGTATAGAGTTAAAGTAATATGTGTATGAGTGCATGCCATACAGTTTAAAACAAAGATTAAACCGCGTAGAGGAGGCAGATATGAAAACTAAAAAGGAAAGAAAATCCGTTCCACAAAAGAAACGGAAGAAAAGAAGGATTGGACTTCGTATTGCATTTTTTGTTTTTCTTGTCCTTGTTGGTTACCAGCTTTATACAGATGCTTTGCATGGGCGATTTGGGCCACAAGTGCGACTCACTGTATCTTCTGTCGTAAATGTCATAGAAAATACATTGGGAATATTGGGAGAACCACAGATTGATACTTCTTTCTTTCCTGAAGACAGTTTTCTTGTGTACGATATGAAAACAGAGGAGATCATTGCTGAAAACAACACCGAAGGCAGCTATGCGCCGGCAAGTATTACAAAACTCATCACTGGGGCTGTTGCTCTTGAAATTTTAGAAGAGTGGGAAGCGGTGACCGTCACTGAAAGTGATCTTTCCTTTGTGAAAAAAGGAGCATCTGTGGCAAGGCTGACCCCTGGAAACTACACGGTGGAAGAACTGATGGAGGCCATGCTGATTCCTTCAGGAAATGATGCAGCGTACGCCATAGCCATTGGAGCAGGGAGAAAACTTGGTGCAGATACGGACGATACGAATGTGGCTATGGAGAATTTTAAACTGTATATGCATGAATGGCTCTCCAATCATGAATTTGACGTACAAATCACCGATGTGTCCGGCCACGCTCAAGAGGATTTTTTTCATTATGATGATGCCATAAAACTTACGACACTTGCGCTCAAGCATCCTCTCATTGATAAAATCGTTCAAAAAACCAGTGGTAAAATAAAAACAGACAACGGAAAAATCGATTTGCGCACGACGAATCTCTTTATGAATCCAGAACAAGGATGGTTTAATCGGCGCGTCACTGGTGTCAAAACAGGAAGTATTGACCACGTGTATAATATCATTTTACGCTACGACCACGGAGATAGGGACTATCTTCTCATCATTTTAGGTGCACCCACAGAAACTAAACGGGATGAACTTACAAATTGGTTGTTGCAGTCTATGGATGTATCCTAATTTAGAAAAAAGTAATCACACTGGTTATGCCGGTGTGATTTTTAATGATTAAATTCGATAAGATAGATGGGTCTTTAGAAAAATGGGACATCTCACTAAACAATATTTCTATCAAAAATATATTCAATTATCAAACAATGAATTCTTTTAATCCGACCCATGGTTAAGGTATATTGACAACAAGGAAGGTTAACCAGAACTTCTGAAGGAGTTTCAAAGTGTTGGGCAATCCGTGTTAAAGTCGATCATTTAGGTTTTCCTTTATTTGCGAGTAATCTGCGGATTGTCGTTGGTGTCACATCGATACTATAGGCTAAATCTTCGACTGATAAGTTCCGATGTTTCATATTATTTATAAAGTAAAAAGTCTCTGATGGTTTCTTTTTGTGGAACCAATGTACACCTCCTGCTTAATTTATTATTTTATCACAGTAAAAAAGGAAGAATCAAATGGGTTGTTTTATGAAGAAAAATGATAGAAATACAAAGGATAGACTTAAAATTGAATTGCACGATTGGTATCCATTCAATTCGTGAATCTCTATGTATACTGCATGGGGATTTTCTTTTGTGACAAGAGGTTTATAAATTGGGAAAACTAAAGCTGTTTTCGTTTGACATTTTTTGTTAAAATCATGTAAAATTTGATTGAATGACATTGGATTTAGGTATATATATGACAAAAGGAGGTGAATGAAGGAAATGAGAAAACGAAACTCTTTGGGAATGTTAATCGCCTTTGGATTTCCCATGTTGGCCTTTGCCGTAGG
>CAMDZK010000123.1 GCA_945910665.1 uncultured Peptostreptococcaceae bacterium | reverse complement strand
GAAATCGCTTGGCAGAAAGCGGGAATTATTAAGAAAGAAGTACCCGTTGTGATTGGTGTACAGCAAAAAGAGGCGATGGATGTTCTTTTGAACGAAGCCAGCGAACTGGATGCTCCTGTATTCACAATCGATGACAAAACGAAGTTGTTGGATGAAAGTGGAGGTTCTATTTCGTTTTTCTATCTACCGACGCAAACCGTCTTCAAAACGACAATGGGTGGCGTATATCAA
Source organism: uncultured Peptostreptococcaceae bacterium (assembly GCA_945910665.1). Lineage (GTDB taxonomy): Bacteria > Bacillota > Clostridia > Tissierellales > Peptoniphilaceae > JAAYQA01. The sequence continues at coordinate 4,066 of CAMDZK010000123.1, read as the reverse complement.
AAGGACAATGCAGCGTGTGCTCTTATCGCAGCAAAACTTTTTGCGGGAGAAATCGACGAGAAAACCTTACAAAAGGGGATAGAAAATGCGAGTATTCCCGCTAGGCTTCAACGGATACAAGATCATCCGGCGATTATCGTCGATGGAGCTCATAATGTACACGGCATCCGCGCCTTTGTTCAGAGTAGAAAACAAGTCGAGGGAAGTATTGGGATCATCGGTATGATGGCAGACAAATTGACGGACGAAGTTCTCTCCCTTTGGCGAAAAGCATTTGAAAAAGTATTTTTTGTCCCCGTCAATGATGAAAGAAGCTGGGATCCTCGAAAAATTAAGGAAGACTATTTTCCAAGTGACCCATCGGTCTTCGCCTTTGATTCATGGCAAGAAGCACTCCAACATGCAAAAGAGAGTAATCCAGAGGAGATTTATGTCATGGGTTCATTCTATTTAGCGGGGGATGTATTAAATGCTTTGGAGGAGAAGGAATGAATCCAACGATTATTGTCATCGCCTTATTGTTTATAATACTGGTCAGCATCCAATACACCTTAAATCTCATACTCAAAGAAATCCGCACCTTGAAAAAGCGGCAAGAATGGGATGAAATTAAGGAGCGTGAACGTGGAGACATATAAGGACTTTGCTGCAATCTACGACCAAATGCAACAGCGAGAAGACTATGGTCGAATCGCGCAATTTGTCATTGATCATGGAAAAATACAAAAAGAGACAAAAGTATTTGAAGGGGGATGCGGGTCAGGTCTTCTTACTCAGTATCTAACGCAAGTCTCTGATTGGGTAACTGCTGTCGATCAATCTGCAGAAATGCTTCAACTCGCCAAAAAGCGCATGCCTCATTTTAAGGGGCTAGCCCAGGGAAATTTGACAGAAATGGACATTCCAAAGCACGATGTAGCCATCTTTTGTAGTGATATTTTCCATTATTTTGACTCTTTGGACGAGGTGAAAGAGGTGTTAGAACGAGTCTTTCATAAGATGCATGACAATGGCGTTCTCATTTTCGACACACTTCATCCGAGGGAGATTGCACATCGGTGTTTGGCCAATCCGCTTCTTCATAAAATAGAGGATGTAATCCTTCGCTGGAATACAAAGCGCCTGTTTAGAGAGAAAGTTCGCTACGATTTAAGTATGACAAACGTAACATCCACCCACAACGAAGTGCATGTGATTCAAATCATCCGACGACGCCATATGAAGCGAATCCTTCACCGCATAGGATTCTCACAGGTTAGGTTGTATGACGACTATACGAATGGTCGTGGAAGCAACTATACAAGAAGGTGGACTTGGATTGTGCACAAATAAGAGAAAATGGTTCTTAAAAACTATGCAAACTAATGGGGAAACGTTGACAAAACTTAAAATTGCTGTATAATGAATGTTGTAGTCACGTGATAATCGATTTGTTATAATCAATTTATTAAAGATTACAACTACGTTTCAGGAGGAATAGTAACAAATGGCAAAAGGAACAGTTAAATGGTTTAACGCAACAAAAGGATATGGATTCTTATCTACAGAAGAAGGCGAAGATGTATTCGTACATTATTCAGCTTTAGAAGATACAGGTGAATTCAGAACCCTGAACGAAGGTCAAGAAGTCGAATTTGATATCACTGAAGGAGACAAAGGCCCTCAAGCATCTAACGTGACTAAATTATAATTACGCTAGAGTTAAACCCCGGATTCCGGGGTTTTTTATTATATAAAGGAGGTTTGTATGGATCAATTAATACGTGCAATCGATAAAAACTTTTCTTTTCGTTTGTTTTTCGTTCGAACCGATGAAGTTGTACAACAAGCGAAAGAATTTCATGAGCTAAGTCCTATCGCGACAAAAGCATTGGGCCGTCTCCTTACGGCCAACCTATTGCTCGCTGCAGATTTAAAATCCAAAGATGATCGCCTCACATTGCAAATTCGAGGGAATGGTCCTGCAGGGTATTTTATTTCCACAGCGGATGGCGACGGCCACGTAAAAGGCTATGTGGAAAATCCCCACGAAGGAATGCTCTTAGACAAAGTTCCAGCCTACGTTGGAGAAGAAGGGACATTTGTCCTTATCAGAGACTATGGACTCAAAGAACCCTATACGGCGATGTCACCTCTTATTAGCGGGGAAATTGCACAAGATATTGTCGCTTACTATTATCAAACCGAGCGCATTCCAACCGCTCTTGCTACAGATGTTCTACTCGACGAAGAGGGGAATGTGAAACGCGCGGGTGGCTTTTTCTTACAAGCAATGCCAGGTGTTTCAGAAGAAGAATTAGCAAAAATCGAAGAAGGCATTAAGAATAGTCCCGATGTGATGGATATGTTAGAAGCGGATGATTTCACAACCCTTCTTGACGAACATTTTAAAGAATTTGAAATGGAAATTTTGAATGATGAGGAAGTTTCTTACCTTTGCGATTGCAGTAAGGAAAAAGTTCGCGATGCTCTTATGAGCTTAAATGTAGAAGAAATGATTGCCATGAAAGAAGAAGACCATGGAGCAGAAGTCGTATGCCATTTTTGCAATAAAAAATATACATTTACCGAACAAGATCTCACTAAAATGATTGAACAAAAAAGTTGACACTTTTTTTCAGATGCTGTATCATATTCCTTAGTTGTACAGCATCTATGCGGGAGTGGCTCAGTGGTAGAGCATCGCCTTGCCAAGGCGAGGGTCGCGAGTTCGAATCTCGTCTTCCGCTCCAAAGTCCCTACGGGGACTTTTTTTGTGCCATTTTCCAAAAGTGTTTGCGTTTTTATTTTTCCTCTGCTTACTCTATCGAACAAACAATTTGCGATGAAGAGAAGAGTACTTCTGTGAAACATTTATAGAGAGCCCTGGTTGGTGAAATTGGGTAATGGGAAGCAGAAGGAATATGGTCTCTGAGCATTGTGGCTGAAGATTTAAGTCCAACGGGTCTGCCTGTTATAGCAGCAGGGTATCGACTCTTTGTCCGTACCTGTATGGCCTTCATAGTGATGTGAAGGTAATTTAAGGTGGTAACACGTGCATAAGCTCGTCCTTTAGAGGATGGGCTTTTTTTGTTTTAAGGAGGAGAAAATGAAAAAATTAGAAACGAAATGGGTCCAAGCTATGCGCCAAAAAGTGGAGAACCGAGAATTACACCCATCGTACAATCGACAACCTATCACTGGGTCCGACGGGAGGATTCTGCCCCCAATAGCCTCCATATCTGGGTTGTGGCAGACAATATAAGAAAAGGTGCTGCGACAAACGCTGTGCAAATTTTGGAGCTACTCCTTTAAAAAGTAGATTGTTTCTGCTTTCTTATGGTATGATTTGTACAGTATGAGGAGGAGACATGACTGAAATTACAAAACCTTCAATTTTATCTGGCGTGATGGAGTTATTGCCAGAAGAACAAATTATTTTTGAACATATTTTAGAAATTATTCGAAAGCACTTCGAACGTAATGCGTTTTACCCATTGGATACGACCGTTTTAGAAAAGGCTGAGGTATTGTTAGCGAAAGGGGGCGGCGAAACGGAAAAGCAGATTTATCGTTTCGAAAAAGGGTCCAATGATATTGCCATGCGCTTTGATTTAACAGTCCCGTTGGCTCGTTACGTCGCGCAAAACATCTCAGCCATCGATTTTCCATTCCGACGTTATCAAATTGGAAAGGTCTATCGAGGCGAAAGAAAACAAAAAGGAAGGTACCGCGAGTTTTACCAATGTGATGTAGATATTGTTGGTAATGAAAGGCTTCACTATTTAAATGATGCAGAGATACCAGCGGTCATGGATGCGATTTTTCAAGAGCTGAACCTTCCGAAATACGCTTTTTATGTGAACCACAGAGGTGTTCTCAATGGACTATTAGATGATTTAGCCATTACTAAGAAAGACGAGACCCTTCGCATTCTCGATAAGCGCGATAAAATTGGCGATGAAAAAATGAAAGGGGAATGGCAAGAAATTGGCCTTTCCGAAGAACAAATCGAACGCTTACTTCAATATGCAAGGATTGAAGGAGATAATGATCAGGTTCTTGCGACACTCGAGAAGCTCTCTCA
>CAMDZK010000122.1 GCA_945910665.1 uncultured Peptostreptococcaceae bacterium | reverse complement strand
TATCGGTCTAAGATTAAAGGCGGTGGAGTGATGATTCCACGCCGTGATGAGGATTTAGAATTTACAATCGGTCAAGATTTCTCGATTGGCTACGATTCTGAAACTCCAGATACGGTAAAATTATTTGTCACTGAATCGTTCACGCTTCGTGTATTAGAAGAAGATAAAATTGTACATTTAGAAGCGTAATCAAATTTAAAATATCCGCTTGCACGGGCTGCGCAGGCGGATTTTTTCGTGCAAAAATCATGGTACAATAGGAGAAGAAAAGGAGGGTGAAGGCATGAATATGATTGAAATATCTGTCAAAGAGCTCATCGCCTTTGTCCTTCGTTCGGGGGATATTGATCAACGGTTTTCAGCGACGAGTCAGACACGAGCCATGGATGGAATCAAGGCACATCAAGCGGTGCAAAAAGAGTACACGATTTTTGACCGGGCAGAGGTATTTTTTAAAGATACGACAGACATGGCGGATATTACCTTTCATGTGCAAGGTCGGGCGGATGGCGTTTTAAAAACAGACACTGGATATGCCATCGATGAAATCAAAAGTACGGACCGTCCCATGAAAGAAATTGTAGGGGCACTCACTGAACTCCACTGGGCCCAGGCCAAGTGCTATGGTTACTTTTTGGCGAAGCAAATGCCCTTGGATGCCATCGACATTCAACTGACCTATTATCATATTGAAACAAAGGAAATCAAACGCTTTACAAAGACTTTCGACTTTGAAGATTTACAAGATTTTTATTTTGACGTCCTCTCTCGCTACGTGAAAATTACCAAATGGCGTTTGGCCCATTTGGAAGAGCGAAGAGATACGCTTCAAGCCTTTTCCTTTCCCTTTGCCTCCTACAGAAAAGGCCAAAGGGAACTGGCGGAAGCCGTCTATACCAGTATTTTACGTAGACATCATTTGTTTGTGGAAGCACCTACGGGGATTGGTAAGACGGTATCGACCTTATTTCCTATGTTAAAAGCCATGGGGGAAGGACACTTAGAGCAAGCGTTTTATCTCACAGCGCGGTCCACGCAAAAGACGGTGGCGCTCAGAACCTTAGGCTCACTCCAACGAAAAGGGGCAAAAATAATCCCCATAGAAATTACCGCGAAAGAAAAAATTTGCTTAAACGATAAAGTGAGCTGTAATCCAAAGGACTGTCCCTTTGCGAAAGGTCATTATGACCGAATTAACGATGCGCTGTTGGCCATTTTAAAAGAAGCAGAAATGTTAGATGGAGACGCCATTCAAGAGGCGGCGGAAAAATATCAAGTGTGTCCCTTCGAACTCAGTTTAGACTTGGCGCTCTTTTCCGATTGCATTGTTTGTGATTACAATTATGTGTTCCATCCGCAAATGTATTTGCGGAGATTCTTTGATATGAATATTAGGCCTTATGGCTTTTTAATTGATGAAGCCCATAACTTAATCGACCGAGGGCGTGATATGTACACGGCACCTTTAGATGGCAATTTGTTTAATGACGTAATTGGCGTTCTTCCTGAAGAATACAGCTTTGTGATGAAGAGCATGTTTAAGGTGATGAAAAAACTAGATTTGCTATTTGTGGGTGAAAAACGTACATCTCCTATGAATCCGGAAGAGTTATACTATCCCCTTCGCAAAGTGATGAAAGACTTGGAAGTGTATCTCGCAAAAGAGCACGCTAGGGATGAATACGACCAAGTGTTGGAATTTTATTTCCATTTATATCGGTTCACGGGAATTTTAGAGCGCTACACCGATGGATTTACGACCATTATTGATCCAGATATCTACACGCTCACGCTCTTTTGTATGGATACAAGTGAAGTATTACGAGAAGCGATCAACCGCGCTCGCAGCGCCATTTTCTTTTCAGCAACCTTGTCGCCCCTGCCCTTTTACAAGAGAATGTTGGGTGGACGCGAAGAATCCTTTGTGTTGCAGTTACCTTCTCCCTTTGCAAAAGAGAATTTGTGGTTAGCGTACGCGCCAATATCGACGAAATACAAAGACAGAGTTCGCACAGCACCCATGATTGCGAAACTGCTCGCCACCTTTGTGGAAAAGAAAAAAGGGAATTACCTGTTCTTTTTCCCGTCGTATGCCTATATGGAACAGGTGCAGGCAGAGTTTGAAACTTTAACTAGGCTAGAGGTTGTCCCGCAAAGTCGGGGACTTACAGAAGAAGAACGAGTCCAATTTTTAGGACAGTTTACGACAAAAAGTGAAAAAATTGGCTTTTGTGTATTGGGCGGTGTGTTTTCGGAAGGCATTGATTTAATCGGCGAACGGCTTATCGGTGCAGCGGTTGTATCTGTGGGAATCCCAGGTATTTCCTATGAACGAGACCGCATTCGCGACTATTTCCAAGAAAAGGAGCAGGCAGGCTATTTGTACGCCTATTTGTATCCAGGTCTTGTGAAGGTGTTGCAAGGAGCGGGGCGTGTCATCCGTACAGAAGAAGACACGGGAGCTGTTCTTTTAGTCGATGACCGCTACGGCGAAGACCCGTATCCCAGTTTGTATCCACCCCATTGGTCAGCGATTGCACAGGTAGAAGACGAGTCATTACAGAGCTTGGAAGCTTTTTGGAATACAGTGGAAGGAAGAGAGAATGAGTAGAAAAAGAAAATTAATTGCCGATGTTCTCGTGCAAAATGTGCGTTTTCCCATGCATGGTGAAGGGAAAATTGGCGTGACTCCAGTTACTTTTAAAGGAGGCATTAAGGGACAACGGGTGCAAGTGATGGTGCAAAAGAAGAAAGAAGAGCTGTATGAAGCTAAAATTATGGATACGATCAAACTCTCTCCTTTTGAAAAGCGTGTGCCTTGCAAACCCTTTGGCCGATGCGGCGGGTGTGTGTACCAGCGGATGTATTATCCAGAGGAAGTAGCCTACAAACAAGAGATAGTAAAGAATTTGTTGGATGATGCGGGAATTGATACGACGAATTTTGTGCTCCACCCAAGCCCCAAAGACCGTGCATACCGAAATAAAATGGAATATACTTTTGGAGATGCAGAAAAAGGCGGACCGCTCATGCTTGGCATGCACAGGAAGGGCTATTTTTACGAAATTGTCGATACGACGACGTGTAATATTGTAGATGAGGATTTTGAAACGATTCGAAAAGGTACGCAGGAATATTTTAGAGAATTGGGAACAGCCTATTATAGAAAGGCGAATCATAAAGGAACACTGCGTCATTTGGTGGTCCGCTCCAGCGAAACGAGACCGCAAATTGTGGTGCAACTGGTTACATCCAGCCAAGATATGCCTGATGTGGAAGCCTATGGGGAGTTTTTACAAAGTCTACCGCTCTATAGCAAAATTACAGGATTTGTGCATACGATTAATGACAATAAAGGTGACGTCGTGCAATCCGATGAAGATCGCTTGATTTTTGGAAAACAAGAGATTGTGGAAAGCGTGTTGGGATTAGAATTTACCATATCACCGGAAAGTTTCTTCCAAACCAATACGAAAGGCGCAGAGCTTTTGTACAGCCGTGCCTTTGATTTATCTGGCGATTTATCGGGGAAAACCGTCTTCGACTTGTATTCAGGAACAGGCACCATTGGGCAGCTGATCGCCTCCCGCGCGAAAGAAGTCGTGTGTGTAGAAATTGTGGAAGAAGCTGTAGAAGATGCAAAAGAAAATGCAAAGCGAAATGGCATAGAAAACATTCGTTTTATCGCAGGGGATGTGCTCAAAGTATTGGACGATGTGGAAGAAAAGCCAGACATGATCATCATCGACCCACCAAGAAGCGGAATTCATCCAAGAGCTATCCCCAAAATTGCCAGACACGAAGTGCCGCATATTACTTATATCTCCTGTAATCCAGTTACATTTGTGCGAGATTTGGAGATTTTCAGGCAATGGGGCTACGACGTGGAAAAGATTGAAGCCGTGGATATGTTCCCAAGAACACCCCATGTGGAGTGTGTAGTATTGATGTCAAGGGTGGATAAGTAAGCGTGTAATAAGATAAGTAAATAAAGGCTTTCCGTGATTTGAGATCTGGTTCTAAGCCGGAAGGATAATCACGGATTTTTGCTTTGAGGGAAGTTATCCAAGAATGATGAAATAAAAAAATATCAGCCGAAATAATTGTTGATGTGGTGAGTTGATAAGACGATTGGCAAAATAATGGTGAGTTGACAAAATTGTTGTCAAAAAGTCAGAAAACATTTACACTTAATATTGACTGAGTCAATAAAATGAAGTATAATAAATATTAAGTGGAATTATAGCCCTGCACCAGGAGGTGAGAACTTGATAGGATTAGAATATATTTTAAACCTCTA
>CAMDZK010000121.1 GCA_945910665.1 uncultured Peptostreptococcaceae bacterium | reverse complement strand
GATGAAGAGGTTAAAGTACCCTTAACAAAAAATGGAGCGCCAAAAACAGAGGAGATGGTCATACAATCCCCCGAGTCTGCCTCCGTAGCGCCAAAATCGATAGAATCCAATGAACTCCCTGTACAAAAAGAGTATTTTCGCTCTCCCATTGCTGGTGTATTTTATGCACGGCCAAATCCAGATGCAAAACCTTATGTGAAAAGGGGAGAGCATGTGCAAGCTGGTCAAACGCTTTGCATTGTGGAAATGATGAAGATTATGAATGAGCTGGAAGCGGACAGAGCCTTTATCATCGAAAAAATATTGAAAAAAGATGGTGAAATCGTAGAATTTGATGAACCGATTTATGAGGTGCGCTATGAATCGGAATGAATTAAAAAAGATTATGCCCCATAGAGATCCCATGCTTTTATTAGATGAAGCCACGCGAATCGAAGAAAATAAGGGCATTGCAAAGTACGAAGTGCGTGGTGATGAATTCTTTTTACAAGGCCATTTTCCAGGAAACCCGATTGTACCAGGTGTCATCCAATGCGAAATGATGGCCCAAAGCTGTGCAGTTCTTTTCGAAAGTGAAGGAGGATTTACGCCTCTGTTCACAGGCATTAAGGAATGCAAATTCAGACGCCCCGTGAAACCAGGGGATGTGTTAGAAATCCACGCAGAAATTACAAAGGCCAAACCCCCTTTCTATTTTGCAAAGGCGCGCGTTCTTGTGGACGGCGCTCTCGCATCCCAAGCGGAAATCTCCTTTGCCTTGGTTGACACCGATGTTTAATAAAATCTTAGTCGCCAATCGCGGAGAGATTGCTGTTCGCATTATCCGCGCGTGCAGAGAACTGGGAGTAAGAACTGTGGCTGTCTACGCGAAAGTCGATGGAAAATCTCTGCATGTTCAAATGGCGGACGAAGCCTATTGTATTGGTGAGTCAAAGATTCAAGACAGCTATTTACATGAAGATGCAATTTTGCAAATGGCCCTGTCTACCCATTGTGAAGCGATTCATCCAGGATATGGCCTCCTGTCAGAAAATGCGAATTTTGCAAAACGGGTGGAAGAAGAAGGACTGGTCTTTATTGGTCCAAAGCCTGCGCAAATCGAACTCTTAGGAGATAAGGAACAAGCGCGTCAGACGATGGCACGCTACGGTGTTCCCATTACACCTGGGGCCAACGGTTTGGAATCCTTAGAAGCTGCTATTGAGGAGGCAAAAACCATTGGTTATCCCGTGCTACTTAAAGCCGCCCATGGCGGTGGAGGAAAAGGAATTAAACTCGTTGAAGACGAATCACAGATGGAAGAAGCGTGGAATCTTGCACGCATGGAAGGCCTCAACTTTTTTAAAGATGATGCCTTGTATATGGAAAAATATTTATCGCCTGTAAAACACGTAGAAGTACAAGTGTTAGGCGACCTCTACGGAAATGTTCGTATCCTTGGCGAGAGGGATTGTTCGTTGCAACGAAGAAATCAGAAACTGATTGAAGAATCACCCTGTGCAGTACTCGATGAAAAGGTACGAGAAAATTTATTCTCGGTTTGCCAAACAGCCATGGAAAACATTGGCTATGTGGGAGCGGGGACGTTAGAATTTCTCTTCGATGAAAACCAACAATTCTATTTTATGGAGGCTAATACAAGACTTCAAGTAGAACATCCTGTTACGGAATTTACCACAGGTGTGGATCTTGTGAAGTGGCAAATTCGCATTGCTTGTGGTGTCTCCATTGAAGATATGGACGTTCATTTTCGAGGGCACGCCATTGAATGCCGCATTCTTGCAGAAAATCCAGACAAAGATTTTGCTCCAGATCGTGGCGACATCTCCATTCTCGTGACACCAGGAGGACCTTTTGTTCGTTTCGATACGTATGTGTATTCTGGCTATACGGTACTGCCTTATTACGATTCCATGTTGGGGAAACTCATCGTATGGGATGAAACGAGAGATGGAGCGATTCGAAAAATGAAGTCTTCTCTCGGAGAATTGATTGTGGAAGGGATTCATACGACGTCGGATTTTTATATTGACCTTTTGGGAAAATCCTATTTTGTAGAGGGAAACTACACGACAAAGGAGCTTACCGATGGAACTCAGACAACGCATTCGTAAGTCGATTAACGCCTTAGAAAATAGTGGAACACGTTTTAACATAGCATCCATTACACCAAATAAAAGGATTAAATACATGCACTGTCCCGCTTGCCAATTGAGCATGAAACGGGATGCATTCTTGAATAATGCCTTTATTTGTCCAGACTGCGGACACAATCTACGCATGACGGCGAGAGAGCGAATTGACCAAATCATCGATGCGGAGTCCTTTGAAGAATTTGATGAGAATCTGTCATCCATCAATTTTTTGGATTTCCCAAAATACGATGAAAAACTCGAAATTGCCCAGAAAAAAACGGGAGAAAAAGAAGCGGTCATTACAGGAACGGCAAAAGTTGATGGGAGAAAGACAGCGCTTTTTGTGATGAACTCCTTTTTTATGATGGGATCCATGGGGTCTGTCGTCGGGGAAAAAATCACTCGAATTTTTGAATATGCCACTAGAGAAAAACTCCCTGTGATTGGCATTTGCGCATCCGGTGGAGCAAGAATGCAAGAGGGCATCACCTCTCTTTTGCAGATGGCCAAAGTTTCCATGGCAGTGAAAAATCACAGTGAAGCGGGACTTTTATATGTGGCTGTCCTCACGGATCCAACAACGGGCGGGGTCATGGCGTCTTTTGCTATGGAAGGCGACATTATCATTTCCGAACCGAAGGCGCTCTTGGGTTTTGCCGGCCAGCGGGTAATCGAAAGTACGATTCGTAAGAAACTTCCTGAAAATTTCCAAAAGGCAGAACTCATTTTAGAGCAAGGATTTTTAGATGCGATTGTGCCCAGAAAAGAGTTATCTGCGTATTTAGGAAAGGTGTTGATGATTCATGGCTATTAAAACAGCAATGGAGATTGTGAAAACGGTTCGCGATTTAGATCGTCATCCTGCATCATTTTTTATCGACGCATTGTTTGACGATTTTTTAGAAATGCATGGGGACCGAAAATTTGCCGATGATCCTGCTATTATTGGAGGGATAGCCATTCTTTGCGGACAACCAGTGACAGTGATTGCCCAAGAGCGCGGAGAAAATACGAAGAGCAGAGTCTACAGAAACTTCGGCTCATCCCATCCAGAAGGGTATAGAAAAGCGGTTCGTCTCATGAAGCAAGCGGAAAAGTTTAACCGCCCCATCGTCTCGTTTATTGATACGACAGGTGCGTTTTGCGGCATCGAAGCAGAAGAGCGAGGACAAGGAGAGGCGATTGCCAGTTGTTTGCTTACAATGGCGAATCTTCGCGTTCCTACCATCTCGATTGTTATCGGTGAAGGGGGTTCAGGTGGTGCCCTGGCCTTGGCGATGAGTGACCGATTATGGATGCTTGAAAATTCTTTTTATTCGGTGATCAGTCCAGAAGGGTGTGCATCCATTCTTTTTCGCGATTTAGACCGTGTGGAAGAAGTGGCAGAACACTTAAAATTTACTCCGAAAGATTTGCAGGAACGTGGTGTTTGTCATTCGATTTTTACGACAGAAAATGAAGTACTGATAGAAGAGATGAAAACCAAACTTTGTTCGACCTTCGAGAGCCTTTCAAAATACCCAAAAGATGAACTCGTGCAAGATCGCTACGATATGATTCGAAAAATTGGCGTCTTTCATGAATAAAATTTCCATACGGTATGCTATACTAGGGTCAAGTAAAGGAGGAAGAAATGGCAGATTATGTAGAAATTAAACAATTGATTATGCGGATTTACGATCGGATTTCTGACCTCCAAGACATCATGATGCAGTATAAAGAATATAATATTACGATCAATGAAGTGCATATACTTGAAAAGTTAAATGGAAACGACGGGATCAAGGTCAAAGAATTGGCGGAGCTTTGTAATGTAACCAACGCCACGATGACGGTTCAGTTAAAAAAACTAGAAGCTAATGATTATGTTACGAAGGAAAAAGACCTCCACGATTCAAGAAGTGTCTTGATTTTTATTACGCAAAAAGGGCGGAAAATCGTAAAGGTCCATGAATACTTTTATGTGAAACTGCTCAAAGGAATTTTGAAGTCCCATGAGGAAGAGGAAATTGAACTCATGTATTCCATGCTCAGTGAAATTGAGCAAAATCTTACAGCGGCTATTCAAACGCAACGGGATGATTTAAAGATCAAAAAGCATTAACCTCATGGATTGAGGAGAACGGAATATTCGAACATCGGTCGCAGGAGTTCCTTCCTCGGCACGCTCACGGCCG
>CAMDZK010000120.1 GCA_945910665.1 uncultured Peptostreptococcaceae bacterium | reverse complement strand
TCACGTGAGCGAAATGGACCTTTGCATGGGTCACATCTGCCAGGTGCAAATCTCGCAGGGTCATCAAGTTTTCCGCCAGACGCATGTCGGTTTTCGAAAATTCTGGGTCTTCTTCGTGTAAAGTGAAGGTCAGTCCTAATCGCGCTGCTTCATCCATGGCGTCTTTCATCACTTTTCCACTTTTTACGCCGACTCCATCGTCTGTAATCATGCGAACCGGGGTTTTTAGTGTGTTTAAATGGGAGAAGTCTTCTCCATCAAAATCTTTCGTGATGCTGACCGCTGGATGCACATCGATCAAATGCATGGCATCGGCTCTATTTTTTACATCCTCCGCTAATTCTTGGGAACTCGTGATGGGTTTCGTATTTCCCATGAGCTGCACATCCGTGTATCCTCCAGCGAGGGCTGCTCGCATACCTGTTTCTAAATCTTCTTTATGGGTTTGACCCGGATCTCTGAAATGCACGTGCAAATCTACAAAGGCTGGCATGAGGACTGGTCCCTCCACCTTTTCCTCTTGCCAGATGACATTGACAATGGTTCCGTTTTCAATTTCTACATACCCATAGCCATCGTGGTTTGCATCCACCATGCGCATGGGTTTTGTCTTTAGTCTTCCCATTTGTATATATTGTCGCAGTAATCACATTTGTACTTGCGCTCTTTTTTGTCCAGGAGGGAAAAACGAGGGGTAATGTCTCTTTCCGAAGAGGTGATGCAACGAGGATTTTTGCAAGTGAAAATCCCTTCCACACGTTCAGGCATTTCCATTTGGATTTTTTCTGTGATTTTTTCATCTTCTACGATATTGATGGTGATGCCATCATCCAGTGCGCCTAAAAACTTAAAGTCGATATCGATGACGTTTTCTAGCTTGATAATATCTTTGCGTTTATTCTTTTTGCTGACGGCATTGATGATGAGAGCCACTGGATAGTCTACTTTATCCAAATCTAAGTAATAGAAAATTTTAAGCCCATTCCCTGGTTTAATATGGTCAATGACGATTCCTTTTTTTATGCTATCTATATTTAACATCTCCTACACCCCCAATAGTTTTACGATGAGCGCCATGCGCGCGTATACACCGTAGCGTACTTGATCAAAATAGTTAGCCCTTGGGTCTGCATCAACTTCTACGGCAATTTCATTGACACGTGGCAGTGGATGCATAATGGACAAGTCTTTTTTCGCGCGTTCTAATTTTTCCAAGTCGAGAATATAGGAGTCTTTTAAGCGGACATAGTCCTCTTCATTAAAAAAGCGCTCTTTTTGTACGCGGGTCATATATAAGACATCAAGCTGATCAATCACTTCTTCTAAGCGTTCCACTTCTTTGTACGGAATTCCTTTTTCTTTAAGTCCGTACCTTATATATTCTGGAACTTGCAACTCTTCAGGAGAGATGAAATAGAATGTAATGTCTTTATAACGGGACATCGCTTTGACCAATGAATGGGTCGTACGGCCAAATTTTAAGTCACCACACACGCCAATCACTAAATTGTTAAAACAACCTTTGATTTTTCGAATGGTCAAAAGATCTGTGAGTGTTTGTGTCGGATGTTGATGTCCACCGTCGCCGGCGTTAATAAAGGGCACTTTTGTATGTTGGGTTGCCAATGCTGCCGAACCTTCTTTAGGGTGTCGCATGGCGATAATATCGGAGTATTCGCTGACCGTTTTAATTGTGTCGGCCAAACTCTCACCTTTGGCTGCCGAACTACTCGCAGCTTCTGAAAATCCTAAGACTTGCCCGCCTAAGCGTAGCATTGCAGATTCAAAGCTCAACCTCGTTCGTGTACTCGGTTCGAAAAATAAGGTGGCCAAAATTTTCCCGTCACATTTGTGACTGTACTCTCCTGGTTGGTCGATCATCTTTTCTGCTAGGGCAAAAATTTCTTCTAGTTCTTCTGTGGTGAAATCCATCGGTTCCACTAAGGATTTGTTCTTCAGCATAGATCCTCCTTCAAAAAAAGGCCCTCCAACCCGGGAGGACCTACTCTGCCCTCCGCAAAGGGCCATGCTTAAATCTTCAAAATTATATCGAGAACGCAGGCATTTGTCAATGGCAATCTGTCGTTAATTTTTATTCTATATTTTTTCATGAAAAAGTATAAAACGCACCCTTTCAACGCATGATAAATTGTCTTGTCAAGTTACAATGGAACGAGTCATCGTATCATTCCCTGTATAGGGGGTACTCCTTTATTCTGAAGAGGGGATCAAGTTGTAAAAACACCTATAAAAGGGTATAATATTCCAAATATCGTGGGATTGTGGTATAGTGGATAGTAGTAAAAACTATAAAATTGAAAGGTATTCAAATGAAAGTCAATACGATTGAAAACTTCAGTATCCTGTCGGATTATTATGAATTCACCATGGGAAATGGATTTTTAGACAATGGATACGCAGATACGATTGCCTATTTTGACCTCTATTATAGAAATATTCCCGATGATGGGGGCTTTGCTATTGCTGCGGGGCTCGAACCACTCATCGAATACATCCAAAATCTTCATTTTGGCGAGGAAGAGATCTCTTTTCTACGGGAAAAGGGAATTTTTTCCGAAGAATTTTTGGGTTTATTAAAAAATTTCAAATTTAGTTGTGATGTATGGGCAGTTCCAGAAGGAACTGTGGTATTTCCCAATGAACCTCTCGTCATTGTCCGCGGTCCGATTATTGAAGCGGCGATTATTGAAACCATGGCTCTTCTCATTATCAACCATCAGTCCCTCATCGCTACGAAAGCAAATCGTATCGTCCGGGCAGCAGAAGGTCGCACCGTCATGGAATTTGGTGCACGACGCGCCCACGGCGTAAGTGCTGCCACCTTGGGTGCGCGTTCCGCGTATATTGGCGGTGCCCATGGAACATCCAACACACTCACGGATATGAAATACGGCGTGCCCTCCTTAGGAACAATGGCTCATTCATGGGTCCAGCTATTCCCCACGGAATACGACGCCTTTGCAGCCTATGCAAATACGTATCCTGACAATTGTATACTCTTAGTCGATACCTATGACACCCTTCGTTCAGGTGTGCCCAATGCAATCAAAGTCTTTGATGACATCGTGACGAAAAGAGGTTTCAGACCCAAAGGGATCCGCCTCGACTCCGGAGACATTGCCTACCTTTCAAAACAAGCACGAAAAATGCTCGATGACGCGGGCTATTCCGACTGTCAAATCTCTGCCTCCAATTCCTTGGATGAATTTACCATTCGTGAAATGATTGCACAGGGTGCGCAAGTCGATTCCTTTGGCGTTGGCGAACGATTGATTACGGCAAAAAGTAATCCTGTATTTGGTGGCGTATACAAGCTCGTTGCCATTGAACGAGATGGTGTGTTCACACCCAAAATTAAGATCTCAAGTAATGTAGAAAAAATCACTACGCCTGGTTTTAAAAATGTCTTCCGCATCTACGACAAACAAACAGGCAAAGCGAACGCCGATTTGATTACGACCTTTGATGAGAAGATTACAGAATCAGAACCTTTGGAAATTTTCCATCCAACCTACACGTGGAAGCGAAAAACCTTCCACGACTTCACTGTGCGCTCATTGTTGGTTCCTATTTTTGAAAAGGGAAACCTCGTCTATGACATCCCAACCATTGAAGAATCAAGAAAGTTATGTGAAAAAGAAGTAGATAGTTTATGGGAAGAAGTGAAACGTTTTGATAATCCCCATGAATATATCGTGGACCTTTCCCTGACTCTATGGCAAATGAAGGAGGATTTGCTGCAGAGGTCTTAAGGGAAAAGAAAGGACACCTGTGAAAAATTTATTGTATCATCAGTCAAGTATCGGAAACATTGCCATTGTAGACAATGGAGAAAAGATCACAAACGTCTTCTTTGGTAAGCCCGGATTTTTACAAACACAATTTCGCAATGCAGAGACTGAACTCAATACTTTATGTGCAAAACAATTAGATGAGTATTTTAAAGGCGTCCGACGTGCGTTTGACTTGCCCATGGAAATGGAAGGGACCCCCTTTCAAGTGAATGTATGGAAAGCTATGCTTACCGTTCCTTATGGCGAGAGAAGAACCTATCGAGACATCGCAGAACAAATCGGCAACCCCAACTCCTATCGAGCCGTTGGACTCGCCAATAATAAGAACCCCATGGTCATTCTCGTTCCCTGCCACCGCATTGTAGGAACCAACGGTGACATGGTGGGCTATGGCGGTGGTCTTGCGAAAAAGAAACAACTGCTCATCTTTGAAAGAGAACAATTACAAAAAGCAAGCAAATAAAAAACAGGGGCTTCCCTGTTCAGAGTGTAGACAAACCCTAAATGTAGAGAAGTCGATCAGCTGGAGCTTCCTT
>CAMDZK010000119.1 GCA_945910665.1 uncultured Peptostreptococcaceae bacterium | reverse complement strand
TGGTGTGCTGCAAGTGGGCCTGGTCTTTCCATGTTGGTGCCCGCTTTGATAGTGACTTGTGTTTTAATGAAAATATCACCAAAATCGGGAGCGCCTGGGCGATTCCACATGATGTTTCTGTCCATTGGACCTTCAGAAGAACCAAATTCACCAATTTGTACACCGTTTTCATCAGTACCGGTAACAACCATAACGACGTTATCAAGAACGCGTGTTACGCCTTCACCTAAATCGCCTTCTTCTTTTGTAGCGATAGGTTGTACGTCCATAATCGTTTCAGAATATTGGTTGTATTCTTTTTCAGTAATGATTTCAATTTTTAAATCCGTAACAAGTTTTTCAGATTTAACAGCTTCTTCTTCAATGCCTTCACGGATAATCAGTGTGTGTCCATCAAATTTCGTTTCTGGACCCCGTTTTACTTCGTCAATACGATAGTATTTTTTTAAAAGTTTACGCTTGATTTCTTCTGGTTCGTCAATTTTTTTTTCGGAAGTAGCTTCGGGAGCGATGTTTCCAGCGACTACACCAGCTGATTGTTGCGGTGCCATACCGCCAGTGGCTGTACCACCAACCATTGGGATGCTAAATTCGATGTCTTTTCCTTCCCCAATGCGAACGTGAATGTAACCACCCACTTGTGTCGCTTGCGCTTGTGGTGCATTATAATCTTCTGCCATTTGTACACCTTCGGCCGTTGCGGTGGTTAATTCTTCTGAAGTTTCTTCATCTTCTTCTTTTTTCTCGATAAGACCTTCGACCATATCTCTTGTAATCGGTGTCAACGCGTCGAGTGTTTGAGTCAGTTTTGCGCCCAACACTTCTCCGATTGTAAGTACATCGTCGGAAATCTCGAGCAATCCAGAATCAAGGAGATCTGGGAAAATTCCTGGATCTTCAAGAATGGACGGCTCAACATTTGCTCCCGCTTCAAAACGACAGCAAGTAACCGCTGGGTCATTTGCGTGCTTTTTTGCGGAATCTGCAGTAATTGACATGCTATGTCCTCCTTCTGTTTATAATAGGTTTTCATCAAACGTACGGATATAGTGTAATCCCATCGTTTTCATGACGTGATCTGTTGCATGGTGAACATCCATACCAAGTTTTGGTGCAGACCCCATGACAGTGTTCGAACAGTCTGTGCAGTGCCCAATGAGGACAGCTTCTGCGCCAGCTTTTTTTAGAGCCATGACTTTTTCCGCTTGTCCCGGACAGTTCCCTGGATCTTGGCATTTGTAACCGACTTTTTGTTCGTGCGCATTTTTGCAAACTTGAAGTCCTACTACTTCTGAACCCATCGATTCTGCGATTTGGCGAAGCCGTGGTTCTAAGGGACCACAAGCGCATTGGATAATGCCTAGTTTTTTCGGTTGCTCGTCAAAGAGATCCGTAAAAGTGACTCCACCAGAGATTTTATCGATGACGGCATTTTCATCCGCACGGCGACCCGTATAAGGCCCACCTATGAGGATTTCTCCAATATCACCATCGATGCCACCAAATTGGTCAATCAATACTTTGATTGGTGTGCCAATGGGAACATGAACGACAGCTGATTCTCCTTTTTTTAAGTCCTTTAACTTACCAGCGATGGTGACGTATTTGTCGATATAAGGTTTCTTATCTACAATTGCATCACGAATCGCATACAATGTCTCGACGTTGAATACGACGGCATTTCCTTCGACTGGAAGAGCACCTGGTGGTAACAATACATTGATCGTATCGCGCATCAAGGCACGTTCTTCACCCACAGGGTAGACGTTTCGTAATGGCAGTACGCGCACAGCTTTTTCATTCATCTCTTTTAATGTGCTCGTCAATTTTTTGATCACGTCTTTGTGTTTGAGTTTAATGCCGATAATTCCCTTTTCAGCACCGGTGGACTCCATCGCCAATTTTATAGCTTCTACCAAGTGTGATGGGTTTGGTTCAATTTGCTCCATATTATGTCTAAGCACTGGTTCACATTCTGCAGCATTACATAATATGTAGCCGCCAGGTTTCAATTGGGTATTCATCTTGACGTAAGTGGGGAAGCCCGCTCCACCAAGTCCAATGAGGCCAGAAGCACGAACAATATCAGAATAACTTCCTTCTACTTCTAATGGTACGTAGTCCATATCATCTGAAGTTTGATCAATGATAATTTCCTCCTCAGTAACTTTCGCTACAACGCCTGTTACGGATGCGTGTAGAGGAACACTGAGTTTTTCAGGATCATTCTGTGCAATCACTTGGCCACGTGTCACCTTGTCCCCTTCTTTTACGATAGGGGTAGGTGGAGCACCGATCCCTTGTCTTATCTGTTCTCTAATCAATTTTTCACCCCCTTTAAATCTGAGTGATTTGCACTCAACTATATATATGCAATTTCCATGCCAATTGTATTTTTAATAAATAAGAAATATATATCCTATGACAAATAACGTTAATAACAACGTTTGCCTCATTTGTTCATGATCATTCCAGCAACAATTCGACGAAATTTCGTCACATTACAAAAAACAAGCGACGAAGTTTCGTCACTTGTTTTTGAAACCATTTATTAATTTTTCTTATTCGTTCTTTATCGTTAATTATTCTATCATCCCTGTGCAAATTCGAAACAAGAGAAATTTTTTTGTTTAATTGATATATTATTATCTATCTGACGGGAAAAGTTTGGGTATTCAAAAGACTTTCCTTTTATTTAGTATGAACTTGTTGTATTTATTTATACTATCTTAGATTTTAAATTATATGTTGTTGCTATTTTAAATTCATCTTGTTATTTTTTGAACTCACTGTCTGGGGACCGACGATTTTTCGTCTTCCACATATTTCTTTACTTTGTATTGGAGAGTTGTCCTTGGCACACCGAGGATTTCGGAAGCTCTCGCAATGTTTCCGCTCGTTTGCGCTAAAGTAGAGACAATAATTTCTTTTTCGTAATTTTCTACTCTCTGTGGGAGTGTATGCACGGTCTTATCTTTTAGATTCACATGTTTCTTTCCGAGCACGGCCATGGATATATCAGAAGGAACGTCGTCAAGGGTGAGTTCATCTCCTTTTGCCATCACAATCATCTGTCGAAGAACATTTTTTAATTCCCGAACATTTCCAGGCCAACTATATCGTTTCAATAGATCAAGGGCATCGGCTGAAATATTTCGAACTTCTTGATTATAAGAGTTGCTGATTTCTTCGCCAAAGTGTCTGATGATATCGCTCATGTCCTCTTTTCGATTTCTTAAAGGTGGAATCTGTATGAGTATACCTTTTAAACGGTAGTATAAATCGATGCGAAATTCTTTTTTTCTCACAAGTTCTTCAATATCTTCATTAGAGGCTGAAATTAAGCGAATACGCACCGCCACATCTTTATCACTTCCAAGAGGCCTTATTTTTCCTTCTTGGATTGCCCGAAGCAGTTTTGTTTGTTGCAGTAAAGGAAGTTCGCTCACCTCGTCCAAAAAGAGCGTACCGTTATTCGCTTGTTCGAGATATCCTTTTTTTCCTTGTTGATCTGCTCCAGTAAATGCACCTTTCACGTAACCAAAAAACTCAGATTCGAATAGATTTTCTGGGACGGCACTACAGTTCACCGCGACAAATTCGCCTTCTAAACCACTTTTTTTATGGATGAAACGAGAAAATACTTCTTTTCCTGTGCCCGTTTCTCCTTGAATCATAATCGGTACATCCGTTTTTGCGGAAATAACTGCAATTTCTATTTGTTCGTGGATTTGTGGATTTTTTCCCACAAAAAACTCATCGGACTGACTGTCTTCACGATCAATTTTCTTTTCTAATAAATTAATGAGTCGATTCGCTTCATTTAATTGTTTTGAAAGATTTAATACATCCGAATACCGTCTGTCTGTAGAAACGACGCCCAACAATACACCTTCACTATAAATAGGGGACGCACTGATAAGAATGTCTGTCCCATCTCTGGGACTGTGGCGAAGATCTCGAATCGGTTGACCTGTTTTTAAGACTTGCACATTGGCCGCTTCTGGAAATAGGTCATGGAGATAATGACCGATAATTTTATCAGCGGGAAGCTGATAGACTTCTTCGATCTCTTTATTCCATACGCGAACAATGCCATCTCGATCCACAACACAAATTCCTTCGGGGATTTCATCAAAAGCCAACGTTGTCATCCAGTGACCATCTAATTGTTCTCGAATTGCCGCTTCAATCACTCTCGTCCTGCGGAGCCAGGTACCATCTGCCAACTGAATGATTTCCTTGGGAGAGTCAACAATTGCTGACAAATGTTTATGCATTACATCGGTGGACTCTGCATTGATTCGATAAAAATCATCCGAATCGAAAACACCAGTTTCTGTAAAATGATTTAATCGTTCCA
>CAMDZK010000118.1 GCA_945910665.1 uncultured Peptostreptococcaceae bacterium | reverse complement strand
GGATGGGCAGAAAGTTCGTTTCCTACTTCTCCACCACTGCCTGGTACCAGTTGTAATACGCCCGCTGGAAGCCCTGCTTCATCGAATGCTTCGACAATTTTATAGGCAACGAGTGGCGTTTGGCTGGATGGTTTTAATATGACTGTATTTCCTGCGGCAAGGGCTGGAAAAATTTTCTTTGTCACTTGGCCCAATGGATAATTCCAAGGAGTCATACAGGCGACAACACCCATTGGTTCATAGAGCAGTTTGTAGCCGTCGTCATCCACTTCGTATTCAAATTTTTTCGCATAGTCGAGCATTTGCTCCACATCTTTTAAATAGGGGAGCGTCTGCGTTTTCAAGGCAAAGTCTTTTGGGCAACCCAATTCTCGATAGATGATGTCTGCCAATTCTTCCGCTTCCTCTTTTAGAATTTCGTTGGCTTTCTTTAAAATTTTAACGCGGTCTTTTGGTTTCATTTCTTTCCATGCTGGGAAAGCATCTGCTGCCCCTTGGACGGCTTTTTCTATATCTTCCACGCCTGCAGCGGGAACCACACCAAGAATTTCTCGTGTCGCTGGGTTTTCGACTGTAATCGTGTTTTGACTAATGGCTTCGACCCATTCACCATTTATATATAATTTTTTCTTTTCCATCGTATCCTCCTTAAGAAGTTCGTAGAGTTCACAGTATATACTCTTTGATTACCCAATTTTGCCTATTGATGAAACAATTTTCTTTGGAAGAAAGAAGAACTTTACACATTCTGCTCTTTCGAAAGGCATGCTTTTGCATTATAATAACGCAAAGGATGTGATTATATGGAACGCAGACTCATCGAATTTATTGAAGCGAGAGACGCAGCCCAGCAAGCCCTATTGCGGATTGATAATGCCATCAAGTCCTTAGACGAGGCGTCGTCACTGGGAATTTGGGATATTCTGGGTGGCGGATTTTTAAGTAGCTGGATGAAAAGAAGCCGCATTCAAGCGGCCAATGAAGACATTTTGTCAATTAAAGAATCCTTAGAAAACCTCAATGAAGAATTAGAAGACGTGAATATGATCTTGCCGACAGAAGTGAGTAATACGGTTTTTGACACCGCCATCGACGTTTGGTTCGACAATATGTTTACTGATATTCTCGTCCAAAGGGAAATGAAAGAAACCCTCCGAGAGCTGAAAGATTTCAGAGACTCCATCATCAAACTCATTACGGATTTAGATACAGTCATTCAAAACATGGACAAAGAGTAAAGCGAAGGATACCCTCCGCTTTTTTATTTCACTGCGATATAACCGTCACAGCGTTTTTCTGTGGCGCCTACATAAAAATCATCTTTTGTTTTTAGAATGATTTGCCCTCGTCCAAAATGGCCTATATCATTTGTATATTCGATTTCATGGCCTTTTTCTTTCAGCGCATCAAAAGTTACTTTGGGGAAATCGGGTTCTGCGAAGAGGTGTTTACCACCATCCCAGAAAAACCGGGGAGCGTCTAAGGCGGATTGGGGGTTGATTCCCCCATCGATCATCTTTAAGAGCACTTGCACATGAGCTTGAGGTTGCATAAAGGCGCCCATAATGCCAAAGGGACCTAAGGGTTTTCCATCTTTCATTAAAAAGCCTGGAATAATGGTGTGGTAAGGTCGTTTGCCTCCGCAGATACAGTTGGGGCTGTTTTCATCCAACGAGAAGTTTGCCCCTCGATTGTGGAGGGCAATGCCTGTATCTGGCACCACGTATCCAGATCCAAAGCCCATATAATTACTTTGGATGTAGGAAATCATGTTGCCATCTTTGTCTGCTGCTGCAAGATAGATAGTTCCTCCTCCGACGCCTTCAATGGGTTTTGGAAGAATGGCTTCCTCGCCAATTTCTGCCACACGCTGTTTCGCGTATTCTTTGGAGAGATAACAATCCACATCTGGCATCCCTTCACAGATGGCGTTGCGACCATCAGTGAAGGCCAGTTTTAAAGCTTCGATGAGTTTATGTTCATAATTTTCATCGTCGGGCATGAGATGCATTTCACCAATGAGATTGAGAGTCATTAAAACGACCAATCCTTGACCATTGGGTGGAATTTCTAGCACATCATAGCCTTTGTAATTCGTAGAAATGGGCTCCACCCATTCTGGGTGATGCTCGCTAAAATCTTCTTCGGTGAGGTATGACCCAATGGTTTTTGTATAGGCGATAATTTTTTTCGCCAGATTTCCACGATAAAAACTTTCCCCTTTTGTTTCTGCGATTTCTCTTAACGTGTTGGCGTGATTTTTTAATACGACGCGACTACCTGCCGTTGGTGCTTTGCCATCCACAGTAAAGGTATCGAACCAGTTTTTATATTTGTCCCGGTCTTTTTCATAATTTTTTGCCGCTCGTTCCCAATATTCAGCGACGGTGACTGCCAATGGTGCCCCTTTTTCCGCGAATTCGATGGCTGGTGCTAATACTTCTGTGAGGGGAAGATTCCCATGTTCATTAGACAGAGACGCCCAAGCAGAAGGAACGCCAGGTACGGTAATGGTATGAGGACTATTTACGGGCATTTCTGTGTGGCCTTCGTCCCGTAGGACTTGCGCCGTCAATTTTTTTGCCGCTCTTCCTGAAGCATTGAGTCCATGAATTTTTCCATCTTTCCAAAAAATCGCAAAGGCATCCCCTCCAATTCCATTGGATGTGGGCTCTAACACGGTGAGTGCCGCAGCTGCAGCAATGGCGGCGTCGATGGCATTGCCTCCTTTTTCTAATATGGAAAGGCCCGCTTGCGATGCCAGCGGATGGGAGGTTGCCACCATTTCCGATCCATAGATGAGATTTCTCTTGGATGGATACGCATACGTATGATTAATTTTCATCCTTTCTCCTTTTTGAAAAACCACCCGCTTGGGTGGTTTTAAACGTTCTACAGTTGGGTTGCAGGGTTTACTCACCTACGTTTAAGTCAAATCCCTGTTTCTTAACAACGCGGAGCATTTCCGTTCTCTTTTCAATGACTTGCTCAAATCGTACCAATACTTGATGGGTAAAAGTGTCTCGTCTGCGGTTTGAGTCGCGGAGGTCGTAATACTCCATCATTTCTTCATCGTACTCTTTTAATGCTTCCATGTAGGACGGAAGTACTTGATATTCGTTTTCGAATACTTTGAGTTCAAAAGGCATTCGCGGTTTTAATAAAGGTTCTTGATTGGGATACCCAAAGCCTAAACCTAAAACGGGAAATGTGAGCTCTGGTAAATGTAAGAGTTCAATGATGCGTTCTGGGTCGTTTAAAATCGAACCTAAGTACACAGCGCCCATGCCTAAGGATTCAATGGCATTGGTCATATTTTGTGCAGCTAAAACAGCATCGCTCACCCCTTGGAAAAAGCGGTCAATCCCCTTGGCTACTGGTGTATCGATGCCTTGTTCTTTTGCGATTTCTCGATTTCTATAGCAATCAGAAATAAAAATAAGTAGTTCCGGAGCCCGCGCAACGTATTCCTGATGACAAACTTCTGCAATTTCTTTTCGGATCTCTGGGTCTGTGACGCGGATGATGCTAAAGGATTGGACGCCGACGCTTGTGGCGGTGCGATTTGCTACTTCAAAGAGCGTATTCATTGTGTCTTCTGGAATTTTTTCGCCGGTGAATTCGCGGTAGGTCCGGTGTTCTAATTGATGTTTAATCGTATCATTCATTTTACGTTCCGAAATCCATTTTCCAAGTAACGTTTTGCGATTTCCCCAAAACCAAAGTCTTTCATGGCCATGGCCGTTATCATGCGTACTTCATACGTCGAAGTGAGGAAATCATCTCCACGTAATTCTTTCATGTGTTTGGTCACATCAGAGGCAATCAGCGCTGCATCGCGGTCAGAAATGAGTTCTTCCATATCCGTCGCTGTATTTCGAATACTTTTTGCAATTTTGTCTTCGGCGTAGTCGACAATATTTCCACTGCGTTTAATTACTTTCATGAAAATCCCTCCTATTTTACATTATATATATCCAATTTTAAGCGGAAAAAACAATGGAAAATGGGCATAATAGAGATGAAAGGGGTTGTTTGTATGCGATACGGAATGATTGGCTATGGGAATTTGGGTAAGGCTTTTGCACAGGGGTTAGCGGAAATGGATTTTTTCTCCATTCATCAACTGGTCATCTATGCAAAAAGCGAAGCAACGAGAGAAAGAGCAAGAGAAGATGGATTTACCACGATGGAATCCGTAAAAGCTCTAGTGGACCACGCTGAAACGGTTATTTTGGCACTTAATAGCAAGGGCTTAGAAGAATTAATAGCAGAAGGTCTACACACGAGAAATAAGACAGTCATTAGTTTTTTAGCAGGTAGGACACTTGCCCAATTAAAAGAAGAACTTGGGACGGACCGCATTGCTCGCGTGATTCCAAATATCGCCATGGCTAAAGGTGCGTCGGTGTCTTCCATTTCTTATTCTGCATCCTTCGACGAAAAA
>CAMDZK010000117.1 GCA_945910665.1 uncultured Peptostreptococcaceae bacterium | reverse complement strand
CGTGTATTTTTACTTTATCGATAAACATCGAATCACCTTTTACTTATAGAAAAAAAGAACTTACCGCAAGTTTCGGTAAGTTCTTCACTGTGTCAAATTAAGCTTCTTGCGGATACACGCTGACTTTCTTTCTGTCACGTCCTAAGCGCTCAAAGCGAACGGTACCATCCGCTACGGCAAATAATGTATCATCAGATCCTTTGCGTACATTGGTGCCTGGGTGGATTTTTGTACCTCTTTGTCTTACGAGGATGTTTCCAGCGAGTACAAATTGTCCGTCACTACGTTTTACGCCGAGACGTTTTGCGCGTGAATCACGTCCGTTTTTGGAGCTACCGACTCCTTTTTTACTTGCGAATAATTGAAGTTGCATTTTAACCATTCCATCCACCTCCTTCATGGTAGGATACGAATTCGGGATAGGCTTTTTGCATTTCTTGCATGCTCAACCCGAAGGCTTTTATTAATAATTCAGTTTCTTGTTGTGCTTTTGAGGATAAATAATCCCACCGCACGAGAATTTGTGCATTTCCCGATTGCAATCGATGCTTACATTGCCTTCGGTCTAAGTGAACAAGTTCAGTGAGTGCATTGACAAGTTGAATCGTCAGTGCAGATACTCCTGCGCATACGATATCATAGCCCATGGGCCCCGATTCAGCATGGCCAGTAACTTCTATACTCCACTGCCGATTCTTTGTGATTCGCACGCGAATCATTACGCTTCGATGCTTTCGATACGTACTTTAGTATAGGGTTGTCTGTGACCACGTTTTTTACGATAGTCTTTTTTACGTTTAAATTTAAAGATAATGACTTTATCGCCTTTACCTTGTTCTTCAACGACGGCATTTACTTTTGCGCCTTCGACGAATGGTTTTCCAACTTTGATATCTCCATCGTTTGATACGAGTAACACTTCATCAAAGCTTACTTTGTCGCCGACGTCGTTGTTTAATTTTTCAATTTTAATAACATCATTTTCAGTGACAGTGTATTGTTTACCACCGGTTTTAATAATTGCAACCATGACAGTACACCTCCTCATTCTCATACTCGCCATTGAGGTGCTATGCTTCAACCTCTTCTGAGCGGCTCTACCTATGAATTTTACCAAATAATTTGTAGCATGTCAATTAATATGCTAAATCAAAGGATTCTGTGTTCTCTCCGATGCCGTCGATGGGTCGTTGCTCATAAATCACCCAACGGTTCAAATTAGCGTCATACCGCATTGCAAACTGATAACTTTCGAAAGCTTCAGTCATTTCTAAACGTATTGGTCTAAAGATGCCAGCCATATATTCTTGGTAATTGTATACGTATTGGGCAGAAATGCGTGCCCAGAATGCATCGCCTTCATCGTCAAACTGGATACTACTCATATCAAAGTGTGCTTGGTCCGATACGCGCACCACCCGTTCTCTCGTGTCGATTAACCCTTGAATGAGCGCTTGGCGTTCGGTTAAGAGTGGATCTTCAATATTGCTGTAGTTGTTCGTCTTCAAGTTTGAAATCGCATAGGCATCTTCTTCAAGATAGGTGACGACCGCATCTTGCAATTGGCGAATCAGTGTATCGTTCATGCTATCGATCGCAAAACGCACATCGCCTCCGCCACCAATTTCTACTGTATCACTGGTGAAAGTGCCCCATGGATATTTTTTTTCAATGG
Organism: uncultured Peptostreptococcaceae bacterium; assembly: GCA_945910665.1. Taxonomy (GTDB): domain Bacteria; phylum Bacillota; class Clostridia; order Tissierellales; family Peptoniphilaceae; genus JAAYQA01. Next base: position 2,788 of record CAMDZK010000117.1, on the reverse strand, counting down.
CTATGGTTTGATAGCTGTTTAATATGTCTGCAGCCATGTCGTCGCCTGCCAATTGATAGACGGTTTGCCCCGTATTTTCACCATCTAAGATGACGGTTGCGGCAGAATCTGCCCATAGGAAGTTGATTGTTTTTGTGAAGGAGAAGTTTGGTTCACCTTCTAACTCGCCGACAATAATTTCATTGGAAAGTGTGGTCTTACCATCAATTTCCATTTGAGCGGCTAATGTATCCTCTGGTTTCAATGGACCAATTTTTCGATTAAATGGAGCAAAATCGGCTCCTGTTAAATTGATACTTTCCCCATTGACAAAAAGTGTTGCCGTATCAAAAGATTCAGGTAGCTGAACCATATTTGGAAAAACAAAATCGGTTTGTTGTCCGTCTGCAGATACGCTTTGGGCATCTGTATTGATCGTTCCTAAGGGTGTTGTCAAACTCAGTTGGACTTGCACCGGATCTTGGAACGGTCCAAAACGGTAGTTTGCCCCAATGTCTTTTACTTTTCCCACATCTGTGCCGTTGATTTTCACCATGGCTTCCGGTTGATCCGATGTAATGGATCCAAATTTTCCAGCGTTTGATAAATCTAACATCATTGCATCATCCACTAGGGCTTCATTCGCCGTTTGTAAATTTGCAGATTTTTCTGATGTAAGAGTGTTTAGCCCGCCTGTATATTCTGTGCGGAATCGGTGTTCTCCTGGAAGTAGACCGGTAATTTCCGGTGGAGCTGTGGGACCTGCGACGATGGGTTCTTCTTCATCGTCTACATACACGGCAGTTTCAGGATAGCTGACGGTAGGATGGACAGTAAATGTCTTCATATGCAGATTGTATGCATCGAAGAAAAGGAATTTCTTACCCACATTTTCAATCCACACATCCCCTTCTGGGGTTCTGCCTGTTTCTGGGTCAATCATTTGAAGATTTTCAATGAGTTTCGTCTCGTAGGCATCATCTTCTAGCAATGTCATGAACGGCCCCAATTTTTCTGCGGTGACTGTCGTGCCATCGGCTTGAACCATGCCTGCAATCGTTTCAGCATCCCTTGCTTGTATAGCTTCCGTAAATGATTCCGATAAGCGCAGAGGGTCTGTAACGTAGTTTCCCGTGAAGAAAAGAGCAGTTCCAGCGATTAATACAAGTGCTGCTGCAATGGCAAGGAATTTTTTGGAGATTGGTTTTTTCTCTTTTTCCTCTTTTTGCGCTTCCTCAGAGATTCCAACGACTTGTTTTTGCTCTTCGTGCAGAAGGTCTGCTTCCTGGATCTCTTCACCAAAAATCGATTGGAACCAAGATTGTTTTTTCGGCTCTTCAATGCCCGTTACCTTTTCAGTATGGCAAATGTCCTTTTCCTTTGGTCCAGGGATAACCACCGGTTTATCTTCTTCTACTTCTTTGGCTTCTGATTCTTGTCGTTCTTCTTTTTGAATACCAAAAATTCCCTTTAGACCCGAAGTGAATTTCTTTGGTTCATCAGATTCTTGTTCATCGAGTACGATTGGCTCGTCAGCTGTTTCAGTTTTTTCTACTGCTGGAGGAATCTCGTGAGATTTCTCTTCTTGTTGTTCGATAATGACGGGTTCGACTTTTTCTTCTTCTGGTTCAATGGAACCATGTCGCTGCCTTCGTCTTGCTTTTTTTGCCCTGCGCTCTTCTTCTTTTTCTTGCGCGCGAACGTCGACACCTTCGATATCTTCGTTATCTGTTCCCATCAAATAGCTTTTTGCTTGTTGGAAAAGGCCTTTTTTCTCTGGTTTATCGCTTTCATCCAAAATTTCGCTCTCTGGAATCAGCACGTCGTCTTTCTTTAAATTGTCGTAGAGACCTTCCATTTTCTTTCGGTCTTTTTCTATTTCAAGATCTGAACGATCATTCATACGATCGAAGTTGCGTCGTTTTTCGATTTCACGTTGGATTTCTTCAATGGGTAACTCCAACGTATCTTCTAAAACACGTACTTTTCTCTTTTTATCTCTTTCCTTAAAGGTAAATACCTTTTTCTTTTCTTCTGCTTTCTCTTGTATTTTGTCTTTATGTTCTATGGGGTTCTCTTCGATGTTTACTTTCTCTTCAACTGAATCAGCATTTATTTTTTCATCTTCAAAGAAGTCGTCAAAAGAAAGTATGCCCGATGTGCTGTCTTTTTCCTCTACAGGATGACCACATTTAGGGCAAAACTTGGCATGAGGTCGTAAGGGATTCCCACATTTTTCACATTGTTTATGATCAGCCATGATTCACGCATCCTTTTTGTTTCTTTCTTTCATTGTAGCACACATTGTATTGTGGTGCTATGGATAAAAAGGCTATTTTTCTTCAAGTTGTAGTACCCGTACATACTTTAAATACTCTGGTAAATGGACCTTGCGCACGTCGGATAAATAGGTCATTAAATCATCCGGTCTCAAGGTGTATTTATCAAAAGCACCCAAAACAAGATGAAGTTCATCTCCTTCTTGTTTTACTTCTCCGATGAGAGGCAAGAGAGATTTTTTTTGAATTTTTTTCTTTCCCTTTTTTATTTTTTCTTTCTCCCAAATGACTTCGTCTTCTTGTTTCATCGCCACAATTTCTGAAAGGATGTCGTTGATGTTCTCTTGGGACAAGCCTTGAATGGCGAAGATTGAAAAGGGAAATTTAGAGTGTAAATCCGTTTTTTCTGCTGGTTCATAAAAGGAGAGAATCGTAACTCCCCGCGGTAACTCCTCATTCAAGCGGTTCATTTTCTCCTCTGTGAAAGGCGATTCTGTTTCAATGGCCATCTTTTCGTCTAAACTTTCAAA
>CAMDZK010000116.1 GCA_945910665.1 uncultured Peptostreptococcaceae bacterium | reverse complement strand
AGGTACTCCTATTGACTGTTGACATCGCCGTTTTTCAAATTGGAATGCGCGAAGATAAAACAGTGGAAAGTTATGTGACGGATGCTCGCATTTTCAGCGAGGACGGGTCCTTACAAGAAGAAGGAAAAATTGAAGTCAATCATCCCATCCATGTGGATGGGTATCAATTTTCCCAAACCTCCTATGGATTTGCCGTCGATACTACGGTTCATAGAAATGGCGATAAAATAGGGACAGCTCTTTTATATCAAGGAGAGTTTGTTACGGCGGATTCCGAAAAACTCATTATTGAGATGATTGAATTTGTGGATGCACAAGCGCACCAATCCTTACAGGTCCCTGCGCTTTCCGATGCTTTTGTCCGGTATAGACTGTATTATGCGGGAGTTGAGTTAGGGGTACGCATCCAGGCGATGGATGAAGTGTTTACCATGGAAGAATATGAGATCACCTTTTCAAACCCTACGATGTATTCTCTAATTACTGTGAGAAAAGATGATTTTATTGTCCCTACTGCGATTGGGGCAGGTTTGTTGATTATAGGAATTTTTATGACTTTCTTTCTAGGAGAAGAGAAGAAGGAGGAACGAAGTGATGAACGATAAATTCTTTATCTATGCAGAAAATGCGCTTTTTGCTGCGACGATCTTACTTTATTTTATTGCGATGGCCATGTATTTCTTTATCGTTGCGACAAAAAATGAAAAGAGGGGCGGCGTCGCGCAGCGGATTTTAACCTTGGGTTTTATCGCCCATACTCTAGCGATTATTGTTCGGGGCATTGGTGCTGGACGGGTACCCTTGGCGAACCAATATGAATTTGCCACTGCCTTTGCTTGGGGCATCGCACTATTTTTTATAATTTACATGAAAAAATACAAGTTGAATTCGATTGGTGCTTTTATCGCTCCGATTTTATTTCTCATTATTGGATATGCGGCGATGCAAAATCGAACGGTCCGACCTTTAATGCCTGCGCTACAGAGTGGTTGGCTTGTTATCCACGTAAGTATGGCTGTCATAGGATATGGTGCCTTCGCTGTGGCTGCGGGTGTGTCTCTGATGTATCTTGCGAAACGAAAGAGTGCTCGCGCCCGTGCTCTGGCACTCCCATCAGATGCGGAACTCGATAGTATGAGTTATAAAGCGGTAAAGGTTGGATATCTCTTCCTTACCTTATGCATTATAACTGGTGCGATTTGGGCACAATATGCATGGGGAAGATACTGGGCTTGGGATCCTAAAGAAACCTGGTCTTTAATTACATGGATTATTTATACGATTTACTTGCATCAACGGTTTCGTAAAGGCATGAAAGATACAAAAGCCGCTTGGTTTTGTGTCGTCGGTTTTCTCTGCGTTGTTTTTACATATATCGGTGTCAATAATCTGCTACCTTCTCTTCATTCTTATGTTTAAAACGCGACGATTGTCGCGTTTTTTCATGGGATGCGTGTAACATTTTTTTAATTGGCTCAAAGGGTATAATATTTACCAAAGGAAGGTATAACGATGAAAGAACAGGCAAAAAGAATTGAAGATAAAATTATTCATTGGAGACGAGAACTCCATAAAATACCAGAAGTTGGCTTAGAACTTCCCAAGACTTCCCAATACATCCAAAGACAATTAGAGAAGATGGGAGTGGGCTATCGCACTCTCCTTGATGGAAATGCGATTGTAGCAATACTCACTGGAAAGAAAAAAGGAGAAGGAAAAGTTTTTGCCATCCGCGCCGATATAGATGCACTTCCTATAAAGGAAGAAACAGGATTAGATTTTGCATCGACGAATGAAAACATGCATGCCTGTGGACACGATGGACACGCTGCGATCTTACTTGGGGCTGTCGAACTTCTGAAGGATAAGGACGAGGACATTTCCGGAACCATTCTCTTTTTGTTTCAACCAGGGGAAGAATATCCTGGGGGAGCAAAGCCGATGATTGATGCTGGCGCCCTTTCTCCAATGCCTGATGCTATTATAGGGCTTCATGCAGGGAATTTATGTGGGGAGGTGACAGGGGATTCCATCGGAATCGGAAAAGGAGCGATTATGGCTTCCATGGACCGTTTCTTTATAAAGATTGTAGGAAAAGGTGCCCATGGTGCAAGTCCCCATCAATCCATCGATCCAATTTCGATTGCTGCAGAAGTCATTTCTGCTTTACAACGCATTGTGAGCAGAGAGCTTGCGCCAACAAATACGGCAGTCGTATCGGTCACTCGGATTCAGGGAGGGTTTAATCAAAACATCATCCCAGGGGAAGTGGAGCTCGAAGGAACCGTTCGCGCTCTCGATGAAGAGACGAGACGTTTTATTGCACTACGAATCGAAGAAATCACAACCCACATTTGTGCCGCACATCGTGCGGAGGCCATCGTAGAATACGACGACCGTTATCCTCCAGTAATCGTGGATGAGCAGATCACGGAATTATTTGCAGTATCGGCAAAAAAAATTGTGGGTGAAGACCGGATTGTGCACATCCGAAAACCTTTGATGGGCGGAGAAGACATGGCATTTTTTCTCCGTGAAGTACCCGGCACTTTTTTCTTTTTAAGCACACCGGGCGTAATCGATGGAGAAGTGTATCCACATCATCATCCGAAATTTGACTTAAAAGAGAATCAATTATGGATAGGAAGTGCCCTCTTTGCCCAAATGGCACTTGATTTTTTACAATAGAAAAGAGAAAACCATGTTAAAACACGATTATAAAGACCATTTGTCCTCCTTTTTCTATGCTCCCATCGAACCGAGAGAGTGGATTGACCCTCGTGTATTGCTGGTAAATGAAGAAATAGAAAAAGCACTCCACATTCATGCGCTAACTGGACCTCTTGCGACCGGAAAAGAATTTTATTCTGGAACAGAACCCATTGCCATGGCATATGCAGGCCATCAGTTTGGCTATTATACAATGCTCGGAGATGGTAGGGCCTTTTTGTTGGGGGAAATAGAGAAAGATGGCGTCCTTTACGACATTCACTGTAAAGGCGGCGGTCGCACAAAATTTTCGAGAGGTGGCGATGGCCAAGCAACGCTTGGAGCCATGCTTCGCGAGTTTATCGTCTCTGAAGCCATGCATGCATTGGGCGTTCCTACAACAAGAACCCTGGCTATTGCCACGACGGGAAATACTGTCTACAGAGAGACGGCTCAAATTGGGGCGACTCTTCTGCGTGTGGCAAAAAGCCACATTCGCGTGGGAACCTTTGAGTATGCTGCCTATGAAGGAAGTCGAGAAAAAGTCCGTGAACTCTTCGAATACACCCTCAAACGCCATGCTCCCCATTTGATGGGGAACGAAGACCGCGTCTTATGCTTTTTTGAATACGTAGTGATGGAGCAAATGAAATTGATGGTACATTGGATGACCTTAGGGTTTATTCATGGAGTCATGAATACAGATAATATGGCGATGAGTGGAGAGACGATTGATTATGGTCCATGCGCTTTTATGGAGGCCTACCATCCCGATACAGTTTTTAGTTCCATTGATCATGGGGGTCGCTATGCGTATCAAAAGCAACCGCAAATCGCCCTTTGGAACTTGACGCGCTTTGCACAGACTCTTCTTACCATGGATACGCCAGAAGCACATGATTTTGAACGAATTCTTCTGCGCGGAAAATCATTCTATGATACTCTATATTGGGAGACGATGGGTAAAAAACTTGGATTATCCCAAATGGGTGAAGATGAACGAGAGCTGATCCGTTCTTTTTTAGATCATTTGCAAGAAAATGAAATGGATTATACCAATGCCTTTGTTTCGATTATGGATGAAGATTTTGCAGGCTTTGATGAAGATTGGGTCAAGCAACTGAAAGAAAAACAGTCTGAAGAAAGCAAATCCCTTATGGCTGAAGTGAATCCTCGCATTATCCCAAGAAATCATTTGGTTGAAAAAGCAATTGCGGATGGAGAAAAAGGCGAGTTCGAGTTCCTACTTCGTTTTGTAGAGGCGCTAAAATCACCATATTCAACGAACGTACCAAGAGAATTTACCCATCCTATGGAAAAAGAGAAGTATCACCGTTATAAGACCTATTGTGGAACGTAGGAGGAAAGATGGACCGATTGTATAGTGTTTGGTATCATGAACAAGGACTTTCTCAAAGTGTAATCGAGACGATCGCAAATGAAGGAGCATGGGAGAACACAAGGTCTCTCCACTTACCATTGTCTGAGAAGGAAAAGAAAATTTTGTCCTACCTTCCTTCTGTCGATGAAATGGAAAGTCTTTTGGAAAACTTGCTTTCTCGGGGGATTCGTGTATACTTACGCAATGAGGAGGGTTTTCCTTTCCCTTTAAAAGAAATACCTGATGCTCCTTACTTGCTCTATATAAAAGGAGATTATGAACCTGAAGATTTATTGGCTGTGAGCGTGGTTGGTGCGAGAAAATGTACCCATTACGGAGCGTGGGCGTGTGAAAAATTCGTCCGTGAATTATCACCGTACGAAGTGACGAGTGTGTCTGGATTGGCTCTTGGAATTGAGCGAATTGC
>CAMDZK010000115.1 GCA_945910665.1 uncultured Peptostreptococcaceae bacterium | reverse complement strand
TGAACTAGGACTCGAAGGGACCCTATTAGGGCAGGATGTCGTCGTGAATAAAGAAGTACTCGTAAAAGATGCTACAGAAAAACAAATTTTGGAAGCCATTGATGGAAAAGAAGCAAAAATCATCATTTCACCCATCGGCGGTCAAGGCTATCTCTTTGGACGAGGCAATCAGCAAATTTCACCTGCAGTCATTCGACAAGTAGGGAAGAAAGGGATTTGGGTCATCTCTACACCCGAAAAACTCAATGGTCTTGGAGATAAACCACTTCTCGCGGACACAGGAGATGCCGAACTCGACGAAGAATTAAAAGGCTATTTCCGCGTCATTATCGCTTACGGTGAAATGACCATGAAACGCTGTGGATACGAAGAAGAATAATATCATTGAAAAGGCAAGCTACGAACAGCTTTGCCTTTTTTCTTATGATTAACCGCAGAAAATAGGGAATCTACTTGACATTTGTTCTGGTCTTTCATATAATAATAGAGATGTTTTTTCGGCCCCGGAACCGCAAAAAACGACAAACCAATAAATACACAGCATGGAGGACAGGATGAAAAGCTATCAAGCGAAAGCAAAAGAAATTACGCGCGAATGGCTCCTCATTGATGCCGAAGGCAAATCTCTCGGCCGTGTCGCTACGGAAGTCGCAACTTTGTTGCGGGGCAAACATAAACCCATTTACACTCCCACCATCGACACTGGCGATTATGTGATCGTCATCAATGCGGACAAAGTAAAATTAACTGGAAATAAAAGAGAACAAAAGAATTATTACTACCACACTGGTTATCCAGGAGGTTTAAAAACGGTTCCATATTCTCGTTTAATGGAAGAAAAACCAGAAAAGGTCATGGAAAAAGCGGTTAAAGGTATGCTTCCAAAAGGACCCCTGGGTCGTGAAATGTACAGAAAACTTCGCGTATACCGTGGAGCTGAACATGGACACGAAGCACAACAACCCACTTTGCACGAGTTTTAATTAGGAGGAAAGAATGGCACAAGCTTATATTGGTACTGGTCGCCGTAAGACCTCTGTCGCACGCGTGCGTCTGTTAAACGGTACCGGAAAATTTATGATTAATAAAAGAGATATCGAAGAATACTTTGATTTTGAAACACTGCGCATGATCGCAAAAGCACCTTTAACATTGACTGAAAACGAAGGAAAATTCGACGTTCATGTCAACGTACAAGGCGGCGGTTTCACAGGTCAAGCGGGTGCAATCCGCCATGGTATTGCAAGAGCGCTTTTACAGTTTGATGAAAACTTACGTCCATCATTAAAACGTGAAGGTTACTTAACACGTGACCCACGTGCTGTTGAACGTAAAAAATACGGACTTAAAAAAGCCCGCAGATCTCCACAATTCTCCAAACGTTAATATGCAAACTGCCTTCGGGCAGTTTTTTTTGCTCAAAATCTGAAAATTGGGTATGAAGTTTGTCGTGCGAGAGGAAGATAGAAAAATGAATATAAATAAATAGGGATAGGAGATGTTTAGTCACCTACCCCAACATTTGACACAGAACCTAAAAAAACTGCCATCGTGTAAACTTTGGCAGTTTTTTGGTGGGCAGTATTGGGCTCGAACCAACGACCTCTACGATGTCAACGTAGCGCTCTACCAGCTGAGCTAACTCCCCGCGCAAATAGTATTATACCATGGGCACAACTCCATTTGCAAATTTATTTGCACCTTTTTAATGTAAAAGATACAGAGAGTTTACATTCTTTTTTACTTCAGATAGATACCACTCAGTTGATAGTCCGTGTCAAATGAGATCGTGTAGGTCACATCTGCTTTTTCGTAGGCAGCTTTGATGACGGAAACGGCATTTTCAGCGCCATTTTCCTCGGTGCTGGAAGATACGGATTCTTTGATTTCTTTGAAAGGACCAACATTGTCGAGGAGTGAAAATACTTCTTCCCATTTTTCTGCTGGAAGAGCTTCTTTCATCGTGTCGTTGCTTAAATCAGTGAGGGTTTGTGCATCTTTTGCATTGAGCGCATCAATGACGGCGAGATTTTGAGCGTCAATTTTCTCTTGATCAAAGGTGTTGGACAATTGTTCTTGGGATTGACATCCGACCATGAAAAACACTGCGAAGAAGATGAGGATGATTCTTTTCATTGGAGTTTCCTTTCCATAAATATAGCTTGTCTCCAAGCGATTCCAAAGATAAATACGCTGACCACGGCAATCCAAATTTCTGAAAATAGGACGGATCCTGTAAATCGTAAAATGACTACTGCGCCAATATTGAATAAGAAATGCATGATCACTGCATACAGCCATGCAGGCGCGCTTCTACCTACATTTGCCATTGAGAAAATAAGTAAGGATAATCCCATATGGGCGAGTACTGCAAAGAAACGTTCAAAAAGAGCAGGGAATAGGGTTAAAAAGTCATGGTTGATGACCGGCCCTAATACGAGAAGCACTTCCATCAACCCATGCCCAAGACCGAAAAGGAGGGCATTTTTGATGGATACAGTTTGATGTCTCCAAAGGGTATGCCGAAAGAGGAGGCGCGTGGTCTCTTCGAAAAGCCCAGCCGTTAATGATTGTACAATCATCGTCAGTAAGAGGTGCGTTTGCATCCATAGAGTGACGTGAATATTGGACTGTAAAGCGTTCAATAAGGGGATACGAAGGAGAGGTTGGGCGATAAAAAAGCAAAATGCACCTGCCATGAAATATACGATAGAATGGTTTCGATTCATACGTCCTCCTTTGAGAATAGTATACCATATCCTTATAAATATATAAAATATTATTAAATACAATAGAGTGTAAAAATTTCCTATTATTCATTTAGACAATATTATATCAAAAGATAGAAAATTATTAAGTATTTCAACGTGATAAAATACAGTGATTAATAAATTCAAGAAAATTTAAGATGCTAGAATTATGCGTCGTATAATAAATAAATATACGAAATGATTGACAGATGACGAACGGAGTGGTAATATATTATTAACATAAAAATTTGAGGAGGCTTACCTATGGGAACAAAACTTTTCTTTCTCGGTGTCATCGTTCACTATGTATCAGAAATTCTAAATAATGCGATTGCATTCTCGAATCCTGTATACTTAGCGGTAAAAGTAGTTGCAGTTTTAGTGATGGTCTATGGCATGGTCAACATGGCAAAATCCCATTCCGTTGCATAAGCTTCTACGGACTAAGACTCGGTACCCCGGGTCTTTTTTAATTGCAGCTATGCTGTCCTGATATGCAAAAATTTGATAAACGAATATAATATAATGAACATTTTTATAGGAGGGTCTATGAGAAAACTTTTCATTGTATGTTTGGTTCTATTTCTTACTGTATGCGGAAATCAAATAAATGGAGTGTCTTGGCTACTTATGTATAATAGGATAGAGAACTTTGAATGAGGAGAAAGCATGAAGATTGTAAAAGCCTTTTTATTTTTATTTGTATCCCTATGGCTCGGATCGTTGATTCGTCGCGTGGTTGACTATCCAATTCCCGATATGATTTACGGGTTTACCTTGTTATTTTTATTCTTACGAATGCGCATTGTAAAACGAGAAGATATGGAGTGCGTATCCGTACCATTGATTCGTCTCATGCCGCTTTTTTTGGTGCCCGCCTGTGTGAAAATCGTAAACAGTTTTGAAATCTTACAAATTAGTGGACTGCGCTTGCTCATTGTCCTCATGATTTCTTTTTTTTGTACTATGATTGCTGTCAGTCTCACCGTGCAATTTTTACGAAGGAGGATCAAGCATGACTAATACTTATTTAAGCATCGCTACAACCCTTGCAGTGTATACGATAATGGTCAAAATTTCAGAGCGATTGAAAAATCCTTTGGCGAATCCGCTGTTTTGGTCGTCGGTCCTTATGATTCCATTGGTCTATCTCTTGCGAATTCCCTATGAAACTTATTTTACAGCAACGACACCCTTTGATTTGCTCCTTCTTTTAGCCACAGTGAGCTTGGCTGTACCGCTTGATAAAAACATGGAATTACTCAAGAAAAATGTCGTTCCCATTCTTGGAGGCGTTCTTGTGGGTGTCGTTATTTCGTTGGGAACGATCATTCTTTTTTCTAAACTCCTTTCCATCGATCGGGACCTAATTATCGCTTTATTACCAAAATCAATCACGACTGGAATGGCAATCCCTCTCATCGATGAAATTAGGGGCTACAGTGCCATTACAGCTCTTTCTGTCATCATCACAGGAGTCTCTGGTGCCGTCATGGGACCCAACTTATTTAAAGCTCTTCGTATTGATGACTCCGTCGCCATAGGAGTTGCTATGGGGACGACATCCCATGTTGCAGGTACTGCCATTGCCTACGAAATGGGAGAAGTGGAAGGCTCTATCGCAAGCCTATGCATTGCCCTGACGGGTATAATTACGATTATCGCTTTTCCCTTAGCGTTACACTTGTTGTAAGAGTTTGATTCATCGAATAAAAAAACCAAGTCGCGATGTAGTGACCCCCTAAATCCGGACATGGATTAGGGGGTATTTTAATGTCA
>CAMDZK010000114.1 GCA_945910665.1 uncultured Peptostreptococcaceae bacterium | reverse complement strand
CGGTTGTTTATGGGAGGAGTATGAAGAACGAATCTTTGACAATTGGCACCAAGATATTCACGAAAATGATTTAGTCTTGTTGCCCGGTGATTTATCCTGGGCACTGACGTTAGATGAAGCCACCGAAGACTTAGCACGAATCGATGCTTTACCAGGCACAAAACTCCTTTTACGAGGAAACCACGATTATTGGTGGCAAAGTCGTACAAAAATTGAACAACTTGGATTTCATTCGATCCACCTCTTACAAAATGATTGTTTCGTCTATCATGATGTTGCGATTTATGGGACTAGAGGATGGATGAATGCTGACAGTGCAAATTTTACCGAACACGATGAAAAGATTTATCAACGAGAGCTGAAGAGGTTGGAACTCTCCTTGGAACATGCATCCGATACATCGACAAGAATTGCCATTCTCCATTATCCACCCTTTAATGCAAAAGGTGAATTCAATGATTTTTGGCATAAGCTCGTTGATGCAAAAATAGACATCTGTGTCTATGGTCATTTACATGGCTATGGCCATGCACTGATTCGAGAGGGTCATTTCGATGGGATCGAGCTCCATTGTGTTTCTGCCGATTATTTGTCTTTCTTTCCTAAAAAATTACTGTAGAGAGGCCGCTATGGAAAAAGAAAAAGAAGTTAAAGTATTGGGCATCGATATTGAAGAATTCGAACAGCGCGTCTTAGATGCTGGGGGTGTTTTTCGTGCCTTTGAACGGCAAGAAAATATTCTGATTCATTCTGATCATCTTCCCGATCAATCGTATTTGCGACTACGCATTACTCGGGACTTGACCACGGGAGAAGAGTCGAGAACGCTCACGTACAAAGAATTTATTGGCGCTGAAACTCTGAGAAAAAACATGGAATATTCCACGGAAATCAGTAATCAAGAAAATCTATTGACGATTTTTGAGCATATCGGGTGGGACACGTCCGTGCGCGCCTTTAAAACGAGAAAATCCTATTTATTACGTGGTGCGATTATTGATATTGATCGATGGGAAGAGGATATGTATCCAGATCCCTATGCTGAGATCGAAGTACCCAATGATCAAAAATTGGAAGAAATTGTCCAATTGTTGCAAATAGATCCGAATCAATTGTCGACCTTGTCAATCAAAGACCTGTCTCAGGAAAACGTTGAAGAGGGATGCTCATGGAACGATTAAACAAAGTAGAAAAAAGTTGGATCTTATATGACTGCGGGAATTCAGCTTACTCTATGGCTATTACAACGGCATTACTACCGATTTACTTTGGTATGTTTAAAGGTGATTCAGGTATGGACTTGGGCTATTTTAATTCCCTCGCGAGTATCATCGTCGCCTTATTGAGCCCAGTCTTAGGTACCATTGCTGACTATAAAGATAAGAAAAAACGCTTCTTTCTTTTCTTTTTTCTTTTGGGCGTAGTATGTACTGCAAGCTTGGCGATGGTCCCCTTTGGAAATTGGCAGCTTTTAGTCCTTTTATATGTGCTAACAGCCATTGGTTTTTCCGGCGCAAATATTTTTTATGATGCATTTTTAGTCGATGTGACGAAGAAAGAACGGATGGATTATGTTTCTTCTGCAGGATATGCCTTTGGCTATATTGCTAGTATCATTCCTTTTGGAATTTGCTTGGCCGTCGTGTTTTTTGCTGGTATGGATAAAGCCATCGGGTACCAACTTGGATTTCTCATTACTGCACTTTGGTGGGGACTTTTAACAATTCCCATGCTTCGTGATGTACAACATGTGCATTATGTTGAACCAGAACCCAACCCAATTAGAAATTCCTTTGTGCGTTTATACGATACCTTTAAAAATATTCGCACCTATCGTGTCGTATTTACCTTTCTCATTGCATATTTCCTCTATATCGATGGGGTCGATACGATTATTAAAATGGTCGTTCCGTATGCGTCAAGTGTTTTAGGGGAAGAGTTGGATATGTTTGTCCTTCTTGGGATTTTGATGATTATTCAAGTCATCGCTTTTCCGTGCGCTCTGTTATATGGCCGTTTGGCAAATCGTTATGGGGCTAGAAAAATGATCATCGTAGCGATTATCACCTATATTCTCTCCGTTGGTTTTGCAATGACAATACAAAGCATCTCCCATATTTTAATCTTAGGTGCGATGGTAGGTTCTGCCCAAGGAGGAATTCAAGCCTTGAGTAGGTCATATTATGCATCCATCATACCGAAAGAAAACTCCAACGAATTTTTTGGATTTTATAATATATTTGGAAAATTCGCGGCAATATTGGGTCCGTTCATTATGGCTATGGTCACTGATATCACTGGAAATCCAAGATATTCAATCCTTGGCATATTACCTTTGTTTATCGTTGGACTCCTGATTTTTATACAATTGCCGAATCATCCTAAACGACAACAAGAAGTCGCATAAAAGAAAAGAGTGTGGCACGCGCGCCACACTCTTTCTCTTTAGGAGAGTGTTATCTTCTATTTTCTTCATCAACCCATTGTTTTGCTTCTTCAACTGCTTCATCCGATGGAATGGCTACGTTCGAATCTTCTAAAGTACATTCCGTATCGCTGTAAACATCTGATTGTGGTTTTTCTTTTTTGCCGTCTTCTGAAACTTTACATACTTTTTCTTTGTTTTCCATTTTCCAATCTCCTTTTCTTTTCTTTTTATTTATATACCCTAAAATCCATTTCAAACTCGTTTTTTTGCTATACTTATGAAAAGGAGTGATTGTATGGAAAATTTCAAGAAAATTATGCAACTCGTATTGCGCCTCGATGAAATGAAGACTGTCCTTCGACAAACGAGAATTATCGGGCAAACACAGCGAGAAGATGATGCCCAACATTCTTACCACATTTCTTCCATGGCTGTTCTTTTAGAAAAATATGCAAATGAGCCCATCCACTTAGAAAAAGTGTTGACCATGCTCCTCTTTCACGATGTTGTCGAATTAGAAGTAGGGGATACGTTTTGCTACGATGAAGAAGCGAATATTGGTAAATTTGATCGGGAATACAAGGCAGCGAGAACTCTATATCACGAACTTCCAGAGGAACTTGGAGAGAAACTTTTATCCTACTGGCTTGAGTTTGAAAAAGGCGAATCCGCAGAAGCGAAGTTTGCCATTGCCCTTGATCGATGCCAACCTGTATTAAATAACTACTTCGGCGGTGGTGGTAGTTGGACAGCTCACAAGATTTCATACAATCAGGTATTACAACGCATAGCACCAGCGAAAGAAGGGTGTGAAGCACTTTATATTTACATCGTATCGCTCATTGACGACGCGAGAAATAAAGGATGGTTGACCCCGTGATTCCCCTGCATTCGGATGCTCTTGCGCTCATCGAATCTGTTCTTTCCGTCGTTGTAGCAGAGCGAGGGAGTGATTTGCACTTTGAACCCTATGAAACGACATTTCGAATCCGTATGCGAAGAGACGGACTCTTACAAACAATCTATGAAGACAAGTTGACAAAGTATAGTGCGATTGTCAATCGATTCAAAATTTTAGGTTCTATGGATATCGCAGAAAGACGTAAACCCCAAGACGGTGGTTTTACAAGAACCTTTGCCGAAGAATCCATCGACTTTCGTCTGTCCATCGTACCTACGATGTACGGAGAGAAAATAGCCCTTCGCGTCCTGGTAAATAATGCGTTATCCCACAATTCCCATGCTTTAGGGTACACGGAAGAGCAGTGGAGTCAGATAAAAAACATCGCAGACCGAGGGCAAGGTTTGTTTGTATTTACAGGACCAACTGGTTCTGGAAAGACTACGACAATGTACACACTTCTTCAGCATTTAAACGAAGAAAAAAGGCATATCATCACTCTAGAAGATCCTGTAGAGTATCGGATCCAAGGGATTAATCAGATGCAAACGAATGAACGAGTAGGCCTTACATTTTCTAATGGATTGCGTTCTATTCTTCGCCAAGACCCTGAGGTCATTATGGTTGGAGAAATCCGCGATAAAGATACAGCAGAAATTGCCATTCGTGCGGCCATTACTGGTCATTTGGTCTTGACGACTCTCCATACGCAGGATAGTTTTAGTGCCATTATTCGTCTACGCGATATGGGAATCGAACCCTATCTCATTGCAGCTGCACTCAATGGCATCTCTTCACAACGTTTAGTTAGAAGGCTTTGTACGTGTAAAAAAGAAGTGGATACGGCAGAAACAGACAAAATGTTTTTAGAAAGTCTAGGCTTTGAGCAATTTACGAAAAAATTTGAACCTAAAGGTTGTGAGCACTGTGTAGGCGGGTACCATGGACGTATGGTTGTTTCTGAAGTTCTCATAGTCGACGCAAAAGTCCGGCGCGCTATTTTACAAGTCGAAGATGCGGATCATTTTCGTATGCGTTTTCCAGAATTTCGTAGGATGATCCATGATGGGTTGGACAAGTGTGCACAGGGCTTCACATCATTGGAAGAGGTATACGATGTCATCGATGCGTGATTTTCTAAAAACTGATCTCCGCTATCTCAGAAAGAAAAAAATGAGTTCTGCCCATCTCATATTGATGATTCGACAATGGCTCGTGTTATTAGAAGCAAACCTGCCGATGGAAAGAACCTTTTCTATATTAAAAG
>CAMDZK010000113.1 GCA_945910665.1 uncultured Peptostreptococcaceae bacterium | reverse complement strand
GACTTTGTCAACAGACTCAGCAGCCTTGGGGCTGCTCTCCATAATTCGGCGTAGCCGAATATCATAATTGCGAAGCAAATATATCATACGCCAAAGGCGTATATCATGCCGTAAGCATATCCGATTACACAGTATTATACTTGATTGAACCTCTCATGGCTAAAGCCACGAGATTCTTGGGTAGTCCGCTCTACTGAGCAGAATTAGTACATGATGTACCACCAAGCTATCCCCGCAGTTCCTGCGGTTACTGCGATTATGCAGATAGTAGTCTTTTGCCTTCGGCAAGAATATTCAAACTTGCGTTTACATCCCTATCCCATTCACTATAGCAAGAAGGACACTTCCATTGTCGCAAGTTAAGATCTTTAACCTCTTTGTTTTGGTATCCACAACACGAACAGAGTTGAGAGGAAGCGAACGTTTTGCCTACGACAACGACAGTACGTCCATGCCACTTTGCCTTGTATTCAAGCATCCTTCTGAATTGATACCAGGACACTTCGCTAATTACTTTGGCAAGTTTGTGGTTCTTCATCATGTTAGACACTTGCAAATCTTCAATCGCAATGATGTCGTGGTTTTTGACAATATGCGTTGAAATTTTTTGCAAGTAGTCTGTTCGGGCATTTGCAATGCGTTCATGGATTCTGGCAACCTTAACTCGTTGTTTATTCCAGTTTGAAGAACCTTTCACACGTCTGGAAAGGATACGTTGTTCACGAATGAGTTTTTGTTCCATATTCCGTAGGAATTTCGGATTCTCGAACACTTCACCGTTAGATAGAATAGCGAAATCCTTTAACCCAACGTCAATACCGACTTCTTTGTTTGTTTTTGGCAATGGTTGCACGTCTGTTTCTACTAACAACGAAACAAAGTATTTGCCAGAGGGATTGCGTCTAATCGTAGCATTTAAAATACGACCTTCTACTTCTTTTGATTTCGCAAAACGAACAAGTCCAAGTTTAGGGAGTTTAATCTTATCTCCTTCTATCGCAATATTTCCGTTTGTGTGTTTCGTTGTGTACGACTGAACTTTATTCCTTTTTGACTTGAAACGTGGTGCATCATTCTGCTTCTTGAAGAATCGTGAATATGCGTCTGCGAGGTTCTTTACTGATGATTGAATAGCGATGCTATCTACTTCTTTTAGCCAAGGTAATTCTTTTTTCAGATTCGGCAGTTCGGAAGAACATACTCCGTATGACAATCCTTTACCTGTTTCTTTGTATGTTTCGTTCCACTTCGCCAAGAAGTGGTTGAACACAAATCGACTGCAACCAATCGTTTTAACAATTAATACTTCCTGCTCTTTGGTTGGATAGATACGGAATTTGTATGCTTTATTTACTAACATTGCTTTTCACATCACTTTCTGATTTTGGATGTATTGTCGTATTTGCGCTTCCGTGTGTTCACTTACGGTTGCCACAAAGTAAGAAGGATTCCAAAGATTCCCTCCCCATAGCTTCTTTTTTAGCTGGGGGAACTCTTTAAATAGCAACCTTGCCGAAACACCCTTTAACGCTTTGATGATATTTGGAATTGAATGTTGCGGATTACAATCAATTAGGAGATGAACATGGTCACAATCACTTTCAATTTCTGAAATCGTGAAACCATTATCTGTAGCAATTTGATTGAGTATTTCCTTTAGCTTTTTATCTATATCGCCAAGCAACACTTTATGGCGATATTTCACACACCATACAATATGGTATTGGATAGAGTACACATATCCTCTACCATGTTTAACTTCTGCCATGTTATCCACCTCAATTATAGGATAACATATGTAAAATGTTTTTCAAGTTATTACCTCTAAATATTAGCGTTTTTGCCAATCACCAAATTAACATATGTCGGACAATTGACGTGTCAAAAGACACACCTTGTCCGAAGCCGATTCATCTCATGCCTGAAGTCACGAGTGTTCTCGGCTAATCCATAAAACTGCACTAGCAAAGCTACAATACACTTAAGGAAATCTTAATTTGTTGCTCAGCAACTACCTCGTAAACCCTTCTCCCTCTACCTCATGAATATAACTCACAATCACAAAGGCATTTGGATCCACTTTTCTTATATGCGTTCGCAATCGAATAAACTCATTGCGGTTCAATACTGTATACAATACCGGCTTATCGTGCCCAGTAAAAGCTCCGATGGCACTAAAGATTGTTCCCCCACGGACAATTTCTTGTTGTAAATAATTATTGATCTGCTCTAATTCATTGGAAATAACCTGCACGCTAATCTTTCGAGTAAAGCCTGCGATCATGGCATCGATCACAAAGGAGTTTAAAATCACCCCAAGGAGTGCATAAAGTCCAGTTTCCAAACCAAAGGTAATGGCAGCCAAGAGAACGACAATGGCATCGGCCATCAATAATCCCTTTCCAATTTCAATGTGAAAGAACACATTTAAAATTTTCGCGATAATATCCGTTCCGCCCGTGCTGGAGTTTTGGTTAAACACAATACCCATTCCCACGCCGCTAATGAGGATACCAAACACGAGATTGATAAATAAGTCATCGACCAACGGTTTTTCCAAGGGAACAAGCCATTCAAATAAAAGAAGAAAACCCGAAAGCAAAATGCTTGAATAGACTGTTAACCCACCAAACTCCCGTCCAATAAAGATAAAACTAATAATTAAAAGAACAATATTAAATATTCCTATGATAATACCAATAGGTACGTTTGGGAAGTAATATCCAGCGACCATACCGAGTCCGGAAGTGCCTCCAGCAGCTAGGTTTGCGGGAATTAAGAACATGTGCATGCCAAAAGTAAGAATCAAAAGACCAATACTCACAAGCAACACCCGTTTTGCAAATTGTTTCGTAATTTTCATGGTTCCTCCTCATGTTTTGATAATTTTGTGCCACTTCTATTTGATAAAGATTGTTTATCCACCCAATTTTTGATATACTTTGCCAAAGAGGTGAAAATATGGATATAAAACAGTTGGTTACTTTTATTGAAGTAGCCAAGCAAAAAAGCTTCACACGAACCGCTGAGCTCTTGTTTCTCACACAGCCAACCGTGTCAAACCATGTAAAAAGCTTAGAACAGGAATTAGGGGTTCATCTATTTATTCGTTCTAAGAAGCAAATCACGCTGACCAATGCAGGATTACTCTTTCATAAATATGCGAAAAACATTGTCAGCCAATACGAGCAAATGCAAGTGGAAATGGAAAAGTACACAGAAGACCAAGATGGTCATTTGCGCTTATTCGCCAGTTCCGTTCCCATTCGCCATTTTCTTCCGACCCTCATGCAAAAATTCCATGAAGCCCATCCCCATGTAACCTTTAGCATCACCGATACGGATTCGCGAATGGTTGTCGATAATCTTCTCATGGGAGATACAGACTTTGGATTTACCGGCGCACGGTATTCGTCCGCCGGACTCAAGTACAAACCCGTATTCCAAGATCAGCTTGTCTTAATTACGCAAAATGACTCAATTCAACCAGAAGATGGAGACGTTTTTAAAGTCGAAGAACTCTTAAAACTCCCAATCATTTCCCGCGCAGAAGGTTCTGGAACCCGAAAAACCGTAGAGCGATCTTTACAGAAACTTGGGATTCCACTCAAAGACCTAAACATCATCGCCTTTGTTGACGATACGAAATCCATTGTCGAAATGGTCAGTCGTGGACTCGGAAATGCCATCGTTTCTAATTTAGAAGTAAAAAATGAAATTGCGTCGAAACAAATCGTCGCCCATAAAGTAGAAGAAATTTCAAATCCGAGAGACTTCTATTTCGTCTATCATGAAAACCAAAAGAATAGCGCCGTTAATCGTATGTTCTCTGGCTTTGTTCGCCAATACTTCGAAGACGAGGGGAAGCGCTGAGCCTTTCTTCCTCTATCAACTGGAGTTGATACGATTCCAAACTCTCTGCTTCAATCGCGTGCCCGAATAAGATTTTTTCAAAAATCTGACGCACCTGATGTTGTAGGGAGTTTTTTTCATCCCAACCATGCTCTTGGAAGTATGTGAGTATGATGGCTAACCCCTCTTCGACCGTTTCTTCAGGATATGTCTTTTGTACCAGTGTGTGAACATCTACACTGTGATGTTCTTCCTGACTGCCCAAAAGAACTTTCACATACCCAATCATGCAATGAGCACCTTCACACTTTCCACAGACTCCTTCACCCAAGCACATCTTCTCTGTGGCATCGGCCAAACGGTGAACTTGCTCTTTGAGTAACGCGGCAGTCTCTTGCATTGCGGTTCTTTGTTCTTTTGAACGATTGTATAATCGCATCGCCAAGAAGAGAAAGACAATCCCCACACCAAAAGCCACTAGATACAAAAGAGGCCCTGTGATTGCCTCACGAAGCTTGAGCATACCAAAAAGATAAAATACGACGCCTGAGGCAATGCGCATTTGAAACTCCGGGATTTTCTCCCCTAATTTTGTTCCTACGAGAATACTCAATAAGGATGTACACATCATAGCAGTGACTGTCCCTGCCAAAACCAAAAATGCAGGCTCTTGGGATGCAAGGGTCATGGCCGTGATTTGCGTCTTATCCCCAAATTCTCCGATAAAAAAAGCAATCGCCACGGCAAGCCAAATAC
>CAMDZK010000112.1 GCA_945910665.1 uncultured Peptostreptococcaceae bacterium | reverse complement strand
AGGGCAAATAGAATAATGTTTCTAGATTTTAGAGCTTGCAGTAAATGTAGATTCTTTGGTATTATTTAACCAATAAAACGCACATACGTAATGAGGAGAACATAATGAAAAAGATGTCGTATAAAGAGAAGTTCATTCAGTGCAACAAAGAAGCGAAAGCCACCTGGATTTTATTTATTATCATGATGCTTTGGTGGTGGGGGACGGGAATTGGTCTAAAAAATGTAGAGATGACGATTATGGGACTACCATTATGGGTGTTTTTGAGCACAATAGGAACAGTCGTCATCGCGAGCATTGGATGCTGGATTCTCATTCGTTTTGTATTCAAAGACTTTAATCTAGAGGATGAATAAAATGCAGAATATAATGACTTTACTGCCAATCATCGCCTTTATTGTAGGGACCGTGGCCATCGGTTTTGTCGTCCAACGCCGTTCTGAAAAGGCGCGAGCTGAAAACTATTCGAAAGATTATTATATTGGCGGCCGCAAATTAGGAGGTCTCGTCCTCGCAATGACCTTAGTGGCAACCTATGGTTCAGTTTCATCCTTCGTAGGTGGACCAGGACAAGCGTGGAATTTGGGCTTTGGATGGCTTTATTATGCGAGTATTCAAATTGCGGCTGCCTATTTAGTCCTTGGTGTTTTAGGGAAGAAGATTGCTATCGTTGGGAGGAAAATAGACGCGGTCACTTTACCAGACTTAATCAGACATCGGTATCAGTCCAATACACTTGCTCGCGTAACTGCGGTTGTTATGATGATCTTTTTTACGACACAAATGGTCGCCCAATTTATTGGAGGAGCGAAATTATTTGAAGCTGCGACTGGTTATCCTTATATTGTGGGACTTGTTCTTTTCGGTGTAGCGACGATTATCTACACTTCAGTGGGGGGATTTAATGCGGTTGCCATTACTGATACGATTTGCGCCATTTTCATGATTGTTGGAATGCTTATTTTAGCGTATGCGACGGTACATGCAGGGGGAGGCTTTTCTCAGATTATGATGACTCTTTCAGCAGATACGACGCATTTTGATCCCTTTGCAGGGGGACAAATCGGCCTGGGTCTTCTTTTATCCGGTTGGGTACTGATTGGATTTGGTCTGATTGGTTTACCCCAATCGGCAGTCCGTTGCTTAAGCTATAAAGACACAAAATCGTTACATAGAGCAATGCTTTACGGTACAGTTGCTCTAGGTGTTATGATTGTTGGAATGCATCTTTTAGGCGTTCTTTCAAGAGGTGTGATCACGGATGGTACCATTACGGATGTGGATGGAATTATTCCAAGTCTTGTTGTACAAGTATTACCTCCTCTTGTGGCAGGTTTAGTCATTTGTGGACCACTTGCTGCATCAATGTCTACGATATCTTCTTTACTAATAGCAGCATCGTCAGCGCTCGTTAAGGATATTTATCAACACGACCAAGAAGAAATCAAAGGAAAGAAAATTGATTCTAAAAAAATATCTCGAATCAGCATGAGTACTACATTCTTTATTGGAATCATCGTATTTATCTTTGCCATTAAACCACCTAGTTTAATTGTCTGGATTAACTTATTTGCCTTTGGTGGACTGCAATCGGCGTTCGTGTGGGTCCTACTCCTTGGAATGTTTTGGAAGCGTGGAAATACAGAAGGTGGACTTGCGGGAATGCTTGGTGGTACTGCAGTATATCTCATTTTATCCATTGCTGGCGTCAATTGGTTTGGAATGCATAACATCGTCTGGGGATTATTGGCAGGGCTTATTTTCTATGTGGGAGCGAGCTTGGCGACAAAACCGATGGACGACACCATCGGAAAGATCTACTTCCCCGAAAAATATTAGAATTTGAGCAGCTCTTCACGGAGGGCTGCTTTTTTGTGGCACGCAAATGGTATAATAAAATCATGAAAATACTTAAAAGGAGTGAAAGATATGAAGTTTAATGAACTCAAGTATAAGCGTCCGGATTTAGAACAGCTTTTGAAGGATTCGATGCATCAACTCGACGAAATGGAAAATGCGAAGTCAGAAGAAGAGTTTTTTGACGCGTTAAAAAAGGGGTATGATTTAGCGGATCAACTCAATGAAATGGCAACTCTGGCAAATATTCGCAGCACGATTAATACAAAAGATTCCTTTTATGAAAAAGAACGAGAAGTGATTGAAGAATTTGGACCACGGTATCAAGAAGTGTTGAATCGCCTTTCGAAAATTCGTCTCGATTCACCGTATCGAAAAGCGTTTGAAGAACGCTATGGCGATACGATTACTCAGTTAGATGAACTCCAAAAGGATCTTTTTGATCCATCCATTATTGAAGACCGAGTAAAAGAATCAAAACTTGCGACAGAATATCAAAAGCTGACCGCAAGTGCGAAGATTGAATTTGATGGTGATAAGAAAAATCTCGCCCAAATGAGCGCCTATTATGAATCCACGGACAGAGAAGTCCGAAAAGAAGCCTTTGAAAAGGTAAATGCATGGTTTGCTGAAAACGTTGGCGAATTGGACCGCATTTATGATGAATTGGTCGAGATTCGCACGACGATTGCAAAAAAATTAGGATTTAACACCTTTGACGAAGTAGCGTACAAACAAATGCGCCGTCTTGGTTGGGACAAAAACGACGCAAGAAAGTATCGGGCACAAATTGTAGAGCATATTGTTCCACTGGTTACGAAACTCTATAAAGAACAACAAGAGCGCATAGGCGTAGAAGATTTTAAATACTACGATGTGCCATTATCCTTTTTAACGGGAAACCCAAAACCTGTGGGCGATGAACCCGTGCTTGTGGATGCTGCACAAAAAATGTACCGCGAGCTTTCCCCGCAAACGGGCGAATTTTTTGATGCGATGGTCGAGTCTGAAATGATGGACTTGACCACGAAAGAAGGAAAAGCGAACGGCGGATATATGACCTACTTGCCTTTGACGAAACTGCCCTTTATTTTCTCCAACTTTAATGGAACCTCTGGCGACGTAGACGTATTAACCCACGAAGCGGGTCACGCATATCAAGGGTATGTTACACGAGACGTGTATCCACCAGAAAACGCATTTCCAGCGATGGAAATGGCTGAAACCCACTCCATGAGTATGGAGTACTTCACGCATCCTTGGATGGAATCCTTCTTTGGCGAGGATACAGAGAAATACTACTATGACCATGTGGTAGCTTCTTTAAAATTTCTACCATATGGTGCAAGTATCGACGAATTCCAAGAATGGGTGTATGAAAATCCAGAAGCAACCCCTGAACAGCGTCGGGCTAAATACAGGGAGATTGAAAAAATCTACCTTCCACACATTGACTATGATGGAAATGATTATCTAGAAAGCGGTGGCCGCTGGCAACGGCAGCTGCACATTTATTTGTATCCAATGTATTACTTGGATTATACGATTGCGCAGATGAATGCGTTCCAATACTTTATTTGGGATCGAGAGGACCATGAAGCAGCGTGGGCATCCTATAACCAATTATGCGAGCTCGGCGGACGGTATCCATTTGTCGAATTGTTAGAAAAAGTAGGATTGAAAAATCCATTTGAAGAAGGAACGATTGGTCCGATTGTCGAAAAATTAGAAGAATATTTAGATTCTTTGGATAAGAGTAAGATTAAGTAATGCAAACAAAAGTAAAACTTGGTGTCATGGGCGCAGGGGTCGTGGCGGAGAGAATTTTCAAAGCTGCGTCGCGCGTGAATGACTTAGAAATTGTGGCCCTGTTTGATTCAAATTATGAGCGGGCAAATGCCATGGGTGAAAAATACAGTATATATGTAGCTTCCTCTGAAGATGAAGTAATTGAAAGAGCAGATGCGGTCTATGTGGCGACCCCACCTGCTTATCATCATGGGAGTGTTATGAAAGTCCTCCATGCAAAAAAGCATATTCTCTGTGAAAAGCCGTTGGCCAATTCTTTGGAAGAGGCTCAGGAAATGCTTGAAGCTACTCGCGCGGCGGGTGTCGTCCATGGGATGAATTTTCCAATCTATTATTCGCATGCACATGAGCGCTTTGTCCAGGCGATAAGCACACGTGAATTAGGGGACATTCAGCACGTGGAAATTCTAGCGGAGTTTCCCCAGTGGCCACGAAATTGGCAACAAAATACTTGGATTGATACGAGAGAACAGGGAGGATTTACCCGGGAAGTTTTCACACATTTCATTCAATTTTTACTAGAAATGCTCGGTACCATCCAAATCCATCATAAAGAAATTAAATATTCAGAAAAAGGCGCAGAAATGAGTCTCCTAGCCATTGGAAAAATTCATCATTTTCCTCTTCTGATTCGTGGTGTCACAAATGTGGGTGCGCCTGAAGAGTTAAGCGTACGGATTTTTGGAACAGAGAAGACAATCGAACTTTCTAATTGGAAAGATGTGTTTATTACAACAAAAAACGAATGTGAACAAGTTCCATTCGAAGAAGATGATAGCAGCTATCACATGCTTAAAGAATTTATCGATGGTATTCTTGGAAAAGAGTATCAGCTCGTTGACTTTAATTATGGCTATGAAACGACGCGAATCATTGAAGAGTTACTCGGATAACCGACTAAAGTGGTCGTATGTCATTTAATTTATGATTCTTTGAGCTGCCTCTTTTCTGTGCCCCAGCCAGAAAGCTGTGTTTTAT
>CAMDZK010000111.1 GCA_945910665.1 uncultured Peptostreptococcaceae bacterium | reverse complement strand
GTTCGTGCCACCACCAAAGGTGGAATCGGCTGTACTGCATCTCACGCGCAAAGACCACGTGCATATGGAAGAGGACTTTTTTGCCTTTGTGCGAGCGGCCTTTGGGCAGCGTCGCAAAACATTGGTGAACAGTATCCATCATAATGCGGGATTTGAGAAAGAACAAATCAGAAGTGCTCTCCTTTCTTTAGGACTCTCGGAAGATGTGCGTGCGCAAGCTCTCACAGGAGAAGAATTTCAGAAACTCTACCTTTTATTACGTGGTTAATATAAAAAACATCGGGTATAAGAAACAAAGAAGCTTAAACAACAATGATGAAAGGAAGAGAAAGATGGATAAAAAAGTATCTGTATACACAAGTAATACATGCCCTTATTGCACAATGGCAAAAGATTATTTGAAAGAAAAGAACATTGATTTTGAAGAAAAAAATATTCAAGAAGATAAAGCAGCACGCGACGAACTCATGAAAATGGGCCATTTAGGTGTACCAGTCATCGTGATTGGAGAAGAAGAAATTGTCGGTTTTGACCAAAGAAAAATCGACGAACTTTTAGGATAAGAAAGAAGCAGATTGGTTGTAATCTGTTTTTTACGTAAAATAAGACCATGGAGAAGTCCATGGTCTTATTTTTATTTTGCGAATTCGTAGAATGTTTTTACCATAACGCCAGTCGCGCCTTTTGGTAAATAACGATCGGATTTGGAGAGGTAGGAAGTACCAGCAATATCTAAGTGAATCCATGGCACATCTTCCACAAAATGCTCTAAGAACATTCCTGCGGTGATCATACCAGCACCACCAGGGACTGAGTTTTTGATATCCGCTAAATCGCCTTTAATCATATCGCGATAGCTTTCGTGGGAAGGCATGAGCCAAATATTTTCCCCTGCGTTTTCAGACGCTTTTTTGAAGGAAAGATACAGTTCTTCGTCATTACTTAAAGCTGCTGTAAATACAGAACCAAGAGCCACTACAGCTGCACCTGTAAGGGTTGCAGTGTCAATGATTGCACGAGGATTGCACTTTGTTGCGCCATAATAGAGGGCATCGGCTAAAGTGATACGTCCTTCTGCATCGGTGTTTAGCACTTCGATGGTCTTGCCTGCCATTGTGCCTACGATATCGCCTGGCTTGTAAGCGTGTCCTGAGATGAGGTTTTCACAAGCTGCCACCAAGGCTGTGACATTTTGCGTTCCTTTATTTTTTGCAAGGGCAGCCATGGCGCCAATGACAGCGGCAGAGCCTGCCATATCACTTTTCATGTCAACCATGCTGTTGGTCGGTTTGATTGAATAGCCACCAGAATCATAGGTGAGTCCTTTTCCAACAAGAACGAGATTTTGCTCATCGTCACCTTGCGGTGTGTATTCCATTTTGATGAAACGTGGGGGATTGTCAGAACCTCCTCCAACAGATAGGAGCCCTTCCATTCCCATTTCTTCGAGTTCTATTTCATCGTATATCGTTACTTTTACACCCAGCGGCTCTAAAAGTTCTTTTGCGGATTGCGCTAATCGATCGGGTGTCATGTAGATGGGTGGTTCATTGACTAAGTTTCTTGCAATCGTCACACCTTCCATCATGTTTTCCACTTCTTCTAAATACTTTTCTTTATCTACACACCACTGGGCTTCGATGCAAATCATCGCCTCGACTTTTTCTTTTTTGTCGAGAGTTTTATACTTATCAAAGCTGTAGTTTGTTTGTAGTGCGCCTTCTAAAATCGCTTTAAATGCTTCTGGGTCTGCAAATTCTGGGATTTCTTCGATGATAAAGTTCGCTTGTTCAACATTGAGTTTTTCCACAAAACGCATCGCTTTAAAAGACATAGTGCGAATGGATTCATAATCGAATTCTTCTTTTTTTCCAAGGCCTACTAAAACGATGTTTTCTTGGCCAGGTGCTACGAGCGCGAAAGTTTCTCCTAAGTCACCAGAAAAGCTTTTCGAGGATTCAATCCAGTCCTGCGTTTCCTTTGATAGGTCTTTTACCTTTTCTCCTTTAAAAATCGGGAGAATTTTAATTTCCCCTTGCTTTTCAAATGTTATTTTCATTGAGTACCTCCATTATTCTGATAGCATACCGTAATTATCTACCCAATATTTGGACGAGTATACCAGAAATACGAGAATTTCGCCACCTTTCATTTCGTTGACGTGTCGATTAGAATTTGTTATAATGAATTATATTCTTTAAGGAGGAAATACATATGAAAAAGACATTAGCTATTCTTTTAGCGTTAGCACTTATGTTCACTTTCGCAGCATGTGGCAATGACACACCTGGAACAGAAGCTGCTACTGGTTTCAAAGCTGGTACTTACACTGAAACAGTTGAAGGCCACAATGGACCAATCACTCTTGACGTTGTTATTGGGGAAGACGGAAAAATCGCTTCTGTAACTCCTACCGAACATTCTGAAACTGCTGGCCTTGGTGATGAAGCAATGACAACAGTGATTGACAGCATCGTAAAAGCAAATGGAACTGAAGGCGTAGAAACTGTTTCTGGAGCAACGGTAAGTTCTCAAGCTGTTATTGATGCTGTAAACGCAGCTCT
Source organism: uncultured Peptostreptococcaceae bacterium (assembly GCA_945910665.1). Classification (GTDB taxonomy): domain Bacteria; phylum Bacillota; class Clostridia; order Tissierellales; family Peptoniphilaceae; genus JAAYQA01. The sequence goes on along the minus strand of CAMDZK010000111.1, from coordinate 2,087 downwards.
TGAAAAAGCAAAATAATTCTAAAAAATAGTCTCTGCAAAGGGACTATTTTTATTTCTACATTTTTTCAACACATTTTTATTTTATACTCTTATCAAGTCGAAGGCATGAAACTTTTTATCGGCTGTTTCCCTTCGGCCCACTAATTCTCCTTTTATATAAGATATGAGACTGTGGCCCCAAGACACAGTCTCATATTATTTATAGGGATATTTGTAATGAAATGAGGAAAAATTTTCTTTTCATTTTCTAACGATTCATGTATAATATAGTTGTAACAAATATCACGGAGGTGTATTACATATGGCATACGTAATTTCAGACGCTTGCATCGCATGTGGTGCTTGCGAACCAGAATGCCCAGTTGAGGCAATTAGCCCTGGAGATATCTACGTAATTGATGAAGAAAAATGCATCGATTGTGGTGCTTGCAACTCTGTTTGCCCAGTAGATGCTCCACAACCTAAGTAAGACGAATTAAAAAAAGACCCGCCGGGTCTTTTTTTATTATACAATAGAACTATGACTAAAATAGTGAAAGATACAATCCCAGGGACGAATCTCTGGATTTATCAACAACAAGATTATTTTAAATACGGAATTGATTCCATCCTTTTATCTTGGTTTGCGCGCACGAAAAAAGGTTCAATTTGTGTGGATATTTGCGCAGGCAGTGGAATCATCGGGATTCGGCAACAGCAAATCTACGATACAAAAACCGTGACACTTGTGGAAATTGATGAAACGATGGCAGAACTCTCCCAAAAGACAATCCAAGAAAATGAATTGGAGGATACAGTTTCTGTCGTCTGTGAAAATGTACATACGAGCCACGAATCCTTTCCAAGGGGACGAATCGACTGTGTGACTGTGAATCCTCCATATATGAAAAAAGATCATGGGTACCAAGCGGGCAAGGCTGCCATGGCACGTCATGAAGTGAGTCTTTCACTTGAAGACTTGTTCCACTTTGCTGCCTATGTCCTAAAAAGTGGTGGAATGTTTTACATGGTACACAGACCCCAGCGTTTAGGAGAAATCTTTTATTACGGAGAACAATATCATTTGCCTCCGAAAGAACTCATGCCCGTTTGCTCAAGAGAAGGGGATGCGCCAAAATTTGTGTTGATTCAGTTTAAAAAGGACGCGAAGTCGGACGTACTATTCCATCCACCACTTGTCATCTACGACGGGCAGAACTACCGCGAAGAAATATTACGAATCTATGAAGGAGCGAAGCGTTGACTGGAACATTGTATGTCATTCCAACACCTATTGGAAACAAAAAAGATATGACCCAAAGAGCCAAAGAAACCTTATCTACGTTGGATCTATTGTTGTGCGAAGATACTAGACATACTGGAGCTCTCCTAAAAGACTATGAAATTCAAGTTCCCTTAATGTCCTATCATAAATTCAACGAGATGGAGCGGATCGACCAAATTATGGCGAGAATAGCCAAGGGAGAAAAAATTGGACTCGTTTCAGATGCAGGTCTCCCTGGAATTAGCGATCCTGGGGAGCGAATCATCGCCCATGCAAGGAAAGAGGGAGTATCCGTCGAAGTTCTTCCAGGTCCAAGTGCTGGGATCACTGCACTGGTTGGTTCAGGCATACAAACTGCGCCCCACCTTATGCATGGATTTTTATCAAAAGACAATGGGGAGAGAAAGAAACAAGTTGAACTCTTACAACTTCCCATCACCCATATACTCTACGAATCGCCAAAACGTGTGCGAAAAACGGTGCGTTTTCTCTACGAAACCCTGGGAAATCGCCCAGTTTGTTTGTGTCGAGAGCTCACAAAAATACATGAAGAATATCTACTTTCAACCCTTGAAGACCTTTTAAATGATACGGAACAAATCAAAGAAAAGGGCGAATATGTCATCATTATAGGACCTGTGGAGGAAGAAAGAGAAGTCGATGTAGAAAGGGCACTTCGAGATGCCATGGAGAGGTTGTCACTGTCTGCGGCGGTAAAAGAAGTGAGTAAAACCTTGGGCCTCCCTAAAAATGAAGTGTATGAACAAGCCCTAACTCTCAAAGGTGAAGCCGATGAATGATATGCAAAAGGCAATCCAAGCAT
>CAMDZK010000110.1 GCA_945910665.1 uncultured Peptostreptococcaceae bacterium | reverse complement strand
GTGCTGCCTGGGACCTCAACTAAACACATGCGGCAAGAACTGACGAGGGGAAGGTCCTTGTCATAACAAAGTGCAGGAATATGAACATCGACTTTTTTCGCTGCCTCGATAATCATCGTACCTGGTTCTACGGCCACGTAGTGGCCATCAATCGTTAAATGTACTTTATGCATAGCATACCTACCGTTTCACAATGGCCTTCACAGGGCAGACACCGATACAGGTTTCACATTTAATACAGTCTTCTTGGCGAATCACATGTTGCTCTTTTACTTTTCCATCAATACAAGAAACAGGGCACACTTTCGCACATTTTGTACATCCAATACATTTGTCTGTAATAAAAATTTCAGACAACGCTTTACATGCACCCGCTGGGCATTTTTTGTCCTTTTCATGGGCTTCGTATTCATGGCGGAAGAAATGAATGGTGGATGCAACAGGATTTGCTGCGGATTGACCAAGACCACACAGGGACGTGGCTGTAACCATTTCACCCAATTCTACCAATTCGTCGGTATCGCCAGGCTTTCCGCGGCCTTCTGTCATACGATCCAAAATTTCCAGCATACGCTTTGTGCCTTCACGGCATGGGGTACATTTTCCACAGGATTCTTCCACCGTAAAATCTAAGAAGAAACGGGCGATGTCCACCATACAGTTGTCTTCGTCGATGACAATCATGCCGCCAGAACCCATAATGGAGCCCAATTTATCCAACGATTCAAAATCGACTGGTGTATCGAGATATTCTTCTGGGATACAACCACCAGATGGTCCCCCAGTTTGCACAGCTTTAAAGGCTTTTCCATTTGGAATGCCTCCACCGATTTCAAAAATGATTTCTCTGAGCGTTGTTCCCATTGGCACTTCGATCAAACCGTTATTATTGATTTTTCCACCCAAAGCAAACACTTTCGTGCCAGGAGATAGTTCTGTTCCAATGGAGCGGAAATGATCTGCCCCTTTTAAGAAAATGAATGGCACATTGGCCAATGTTTCAACGTTATTAATGATGGTCGGTTTTTGCCACAAGCCTTTCACCGCGGTTCGGTGAATTTTGGTCCGTGGCATCCCGCGGTGTCCTTCGATGGATTCCATGAGTGCTGTTCCTTCACCACACACAAAGGCACCGGCACCTAAGCGAATTTCGATGTCGAAATCAAAATCTGTGCCGAAAATATTTTTCCCAAGCATGCCGTATTCACGGGCTTGTTGCATTGCGATTTCTGCACGCTGTATGGCAATCGGATACTCTGCACGCACGTAAATGTAGCCTTGATTTGCACCAATGGCATAGCCAGCAATGGCCATCGCTTCCAATACACTATGTGGGTCACCTTCCAAAATGGAACGGTCCATAAATGCACCTGGATCCCCTTCGTCCGCATTACAGATGACGTATTTTGGATAATCGTCCACAACATATGCGCTTTCCCATTTGCGTCCCGCAGGGAAACCCGCACCACCACGCCCGCGCAAGTTGGCATCCTTCATCACTTGGATTGCCTCTTCTTGGCTCATGGATGTGACCACATTGTACAGCGCTTCGTAGCCGTCATGGGCGATGTAATCTTCGATATTTTCTGGGTCGATTTGACCACAGAGGCGAAGGGCGATACGCTCTTGCTTTTCGTAAAAGGCCATATCGTGATGATTATGTATTTTCTCGTGTTTGACAGGGTCTATGAACAGTAAACGTTCGATGACTTCCCCACGCACAATGTGGCTTTCAATAATTTCGTCCACATCGTCTGGGGTCACGTGCACATAGAACACGTTGTCCGGTTGCACTTTGATGATTGGACCTTCGCCACAGAAACCAAAGCAACCAACCAAAGTGACTTCCACATCGGTAATCCCTTTATCTTCTAGTGCTTGGACGAGCTTATCTTGAATTTGTGCGCTTAATGAGGATGTACATCCGGTTCCGCGACAAATGAGTAACTGACGCTTGTATGGGAGATTTTCATCGACTTCGACAACGTCTTCCTCGCGCGTATTTTCTCCAATGTCTCTTAATAAGGTGGTGGGTTTGAGTTTCTCTTTGAGCGCTAGAAATTCTTCACGCGTGCGTATCATTCGCTGACCTCCTCATATTTTTTCATGGACGCTGTCACGGCGTCTTTTGTTAAGTGACCGTAAATGTCTTCGTTGACAGATGAAACTGGAGCGAGTCCGCAGGCACCAATGCAACGGGTTGCTTCGATGGAATATTGTCCATCTGCAGAGGTTTCTCCCGCTTTTACCCCGAGCATTTCTTCGTATTGTTCCAAAATTTGCTTGGAACCTTTAACATAACAAGCAGTCCCCATGCAAACGCCCACGTGGCATTTTCCTTTAGGAACAAGTGTAAATTGACTATAGAATGTGATGACACCATAAATTTCTGACAATGGAACACGCAGTGTGTCTGAGATGATTTGCTGAATTTCTGAAGGCACACAGCCAAATTTTTGCTGTGCTTTATGTAATGCAATCATGAGGTTTCCAGGTTTTCCCTTTTGTGTATTTAAGAATTCCTGGTATTCTTCGATTTTTTCACGGTTTTTTTCGAGATCGAGTGAAAATGCCATAGTCTCTCCTTTCAAATTAGAGAGGGCGGGCACATTCCTGTGCCGAGCCCTTCAAAATTTCAAGTCCATGTCCAATGGCTGGAAGCACGTATTCAATCACTTCTTCAAGTGCCTTTGGACTTCCTGGAAAATTGACGATGAGCGTCCCGTTGCGCAAGACGCTGGTTGCCCTAGATAACATCGCGCGATCCGTAATTTGTAACGAAAAACTGCGCATCGCTTCGGCGATTCCTGGGACTTTTCGCGTGGCGACGGCCTCTGTTGCTTCGGGCGTGTTATCGCGCACCGAAAAACCAGTACCACCGGAAGTGACGATTAAGTCTACGCCTATTCCATCCGCCAGTTCCTTCAGATTGTCAACAATCCCATCGTAATCATCTGGAATGAGACGCTCTTCTACCACGTCGTATTCAAAGTCTTGTAAATACTTTCGTGCAATGTCCGTACATAAGTCTTGCCGCTCGCCCCGAAAGCCTTTATCAGAAAGGATTAAGATGGCGGCCGTATGTTTTGCGTTTTTATGCATGCAAAATCTCCCCTTATTATACAGACTATTATTACACGTTAAAGCTTTTTTTTCAACTATTTCTTTGTTTCATTCCCGTGTGTCTTCAAACTGTGACACCAAAAAAGAGTTTGCACTCGGCAAACTCTTTTGTTGAATCTCTATTCTTTTTTCTCGGTAATTTCCAAATGAGGTGGAACGTAATAACTTGTTTTACTACTGATGATTCGTTCCGCACCGACGCGGGTGTAGGTGCCTATAAACTCACTAAAATAGATAAACATACCAAACAAGCACACCATTGGCTTGATGCCACAGTATTGACCATCTTCAAAAAAGACAAAATCCATGGGTTCAGCCGTAATGAACTGTTGGTAAATGGCGGGAATTTGTATTAGTTCATCGACAATTTCTTCAAATCGTTCGTGGCTGTAGTCAGCGCCCACAAAGACACGATCTGATCCTCTTGAATCTTCTGGTTTTAGGATATAACGGTCTTTATTTTGCTTTACATGCTCTGCAACTTCTGGCGTGAGAGATGCCGTGAATGGGACGTGTTTCGCGATAAAGTCATTTTCTTCGTCCGTGAGAATTTTTTTCGTCTTTTCATGATGCATGACATAAAACACGATTTTATTATGCACCACTTGAGAACGCATAGACCCCACACAAACAAAGGCATTGGCATAATACGCATCAATAAAAGCTTTTGCTAAATCCTTTTTCTCTAAAAGCTCCGCTGTTGTCACTCTGCGGTATACGAGGTCAATGGCCGTACCTTCGTACATGAGCTTTCCATCTTCGAAGGTTAAATCGCGTAAATCTGCCACAAACGCTTGGACGCCATAATTTTCGTAACGCAGGGCAAACTCTTCAAATTCAATAGGGGTTCCACTCTCTGTGAAGTCGACAATGGCTACGGTTTTTGGCTTTTCGCCTTTCATACTTTCATATAAGGCGATTGTCTTTTCCACCCAAGGATTAAAATAATCATTGCTTTTTAGGTTGTACTTTTTTTGAAACTCTTGCATCCCTTTGGTTTGTAATAGAATCTCTCCTAAGGCATTATCTTCATTCATCGCAGAAGAGCCATCGGTGTTGAACTCACAAAACCAGAAATTGTCCTTATCTTCGTAAAAAATATCGAACCGTCCCATGGGGATGGGTTCATCATAACCAGGGTCGTGAAGGATAATGTCTTCCATTTCTTTGGAATAGCCAAAGAGTTTGCGATACTCTGGATTTTTCAAATATTCATCCACGATTTTTTTGGAAATTCCCATGATTGTATCTGCGATATTCGACCAGCTTTTTTTCGTTTCTAAGTCATAGAAGATTCCTTGGTACAGGCCTGGAACCGGTTCACCCATGTATATTGCTTTGGAATTGGCGATTTTTTCTTGATACAGGGCAAAGTCTTTCCCGTAGCCCTCTGGGTCTTTTTCTATAATCTCTTGATATTCATCGGTGTATTTTTTATTAAACATGATCTGCCTCTCTTACTGAAAATGCTTCGACTGCTGTGCCCAGTCCCTGTGTTTTTTCCAAAACTTCAAAGACATCGCGCGGACTTAGTTTTTTCT
>CAMDZK010000109.1 GCA_945910665.1 uncultured Peptostreptococcaceae bacterium | reverse complement strand
CGTGAGCGTGCCGAGGAAGGAACGCAAGCTGACCGACTTTGTCAACAGACTCAGCGAATTCCACAAGGAAGTCGCTTTTTTAATGCTTTTACTCGATCTTAAAAATTTCCGCTTCTGCATAGATTTCCGCTTGATATTTGCTTATATCTACCCTAAAGTTTCCTCCTCTTGGGGAACGCTGATGGGCCTTTAGATTCGTTTTTCCTACTTGTGCGGAGAAAAAAGGGGCTAAAATACCATGGGCAGAAACGCACGCTTCATCTTCAAGTTCACCTGTAGCCGCAAAAAAACGCAAGTCACCTGAATCTTTTAAAAAACCCGTTTCCGAATACCCAAATTCTCGAGTTATTCGTAGACATTCTTTAGTAGAGTAATTCTCACCGTATACAATCGCTGTGGGACTTCCCAAAGCATGTTCTCCCGTACAGGTATTTACGTGAAAAATCATGCGGTACTTTCTTTTTTTATCTGGTATTTTTCAAAATGATGAACCCCTAATCGCTCTTGCATCATCAAAAGATGACCCGTACGTCGCAGGGCAAAAAGGAAAAATAAAGCCACAGATCCACCCATAAGAGTCGCCAGTACAAAGGAAGGTGTATAAAAGAAAAAGGTAAGATTCGTATAGCCCCAGAATACACTCATCACCGGGTAGGAAAGGATAGAACCGATAAGCCCAGTCCCAATGACTTCACCCAAGGCAGCCATCCATAGATTCCCGCCGCTTTTTTGATAGAGAAAACCCGATAAAAAAGCACCAAAAACCGCTCCAGTAAGGGCTAAAGGAGGAATCGCCATGAGAATCATGCGCAAGATTCCTATGAGTACAGCATTGAGAAGAGCGTACCATGGACCCATAAGAACAGCGACCGCAATGTTGATAAAGTGTGCCATCGGGCACAAACCTTCCACCCGTAAAATGGGTGAAATGACCACGCCTAGGGCTACAAAAAAAGCCAACATGACCATTCGTACTACTTTGTTTTCTTGCATAAAAAAAGTCCTTTCCATCGTTTGATGCGATGAAAAAGACAAAAATCCACCGCACCAAGAAGTTGCGGTCGAAACTCAAAAGTTTCCTCTCACCCTGAAACACAGGTTCCCTCGCGATGAATCCGTGACACAGACGCTCCTCTAGCCACGGGGGCAATAAAAAACACCCCAAGAGGCGTGGTAAAAAAACAGATTTCCCTACGGCGGCATTATCCGCATCAGGTTATGGGTCGACTTTCGTCCTCTCAGCCACAGCTCCCCTTTTTTCTATTGTAACAGAAAGAAAGACAAAAGAAAACATAAAAAGAATTCACACAAAGAAAGTACGATAATGATGAAAATTAAAAAAATAAACAACCTAGAGGCACAACTACATCACAATGGCAGCGATTTCCGCCAAATAAGAGAATTGCAAAGTTTATTCCAAAACCCTCCCGATGTGGAGGGTTTACATTTTACCCTATGTAAAATGGGTGTGAAGAGTGGAGGAAAATCCCAACCCGTATACAAAAAACTGCTAAATTTCAACGAGAAGAAATAGAGCGAACGTTTGATTTCTATGTTATACTAATATAGTACACTTAGACTCATGTATATATAGGTAGAAAGGACATTCCCATGGAAATCAATAACACAGCTCTGATCGTAGTAGATATTCAAGAACGACTCCATCCTGTCATTTTAGAAGCAGACAAAATGACTGAAGAATGTGTCACCCTACTAAAAGGCATTAAGCTTCTTGGTGTGCCTGTAATTGCAACGGAACAATATCCGAAAGGATTGGGAAAAACCGTTGGACCGATCCGGGAATTTTTAGACGAAGAAACCACCTTCGAAAAAAGAGAATACTCATTCGCCATTCCCGAAGTCATGGAATTTTTAGAAAAAAATAATATCGAAAATGTCATCGTCTTGGGAGAAGAGACGCATATCTGTGTGTTTCAAGGAACAAGAGCTTTGCTTTCAGCCGGATACAATGTGTATCTACCACTTTCTTGTATCGGTTCAAGAACGTCTGAAAACAAAGCAAACGGATTCGAACAAATGAGGGCATTAGGGGCTGTCATTTCCAATGTGGAAACCATCCTCTTTGATTTGATGAAAACCTCGACACACCCTCACTTTAAAGAAGTACAAAATTTGATTAAATAGCAAGGAGTACTGGATTGAAATATTCGTTTGGACTGGATGTCGGGTCAACCACAGTTAAATTGGTTGTCCTCGATGAAAATTCCAATGTATTGCATAGTGTGTATCAACGCCATTATTCAGACGTGAAGAAAACTGTCGGTGAAGTAATGGAACAAGCCTTTACAATTTTTGGCGACATTCCCATGACGATTATGGTTACAGGTTCTGGTGGAATGTTTATCGAAAAATATTTGGGCATCAAACACATTCAAGAAGTTGTAGCGGGAACAACTGCCATCAATCGCTTTATCCCCCAAACCGATGTCGCCATCGAACTCGGCGGGGAAGACAGTAAAATAACTTATCTTTCAGGAAATATAGAACAGCGCATGAATAGTATTTGCGCTGGAGGAACGGGGGCCTTTATCGATCAAATGGCATCCCTTTTAGAGACCGACGCTTCCGGCCTCAACGAAATGGCGAAAAGGTACCAAAAGATTTACCCCATTGCCTCTCGTTGTGGAGTTTTTGCGAAAACGGACATTCAAGCTCTTGTCAACCAAGGGGCATCAAAAGAAGACATTGCAGCGTCCGTATTTCAATCGGTTGTCAATCAGACGATCTCAAATCTCGCCTGCGGACGCCCCATCCGAGGTCATGTGGCCTTTTTAGGGGGACCTCTCCACTTTTTAGACCAACTCCGCGCGCGATTTATTGAAACCTTAGGACTTGATGATGAAACGACGGTCATTCCAGACAATTCCCAAATTTTTGTCGCCATCGGGGCAGCTCTTGCATCCGAAGAAGAGCCACAAATTCAGTATCAGTCCCTCATCAACCAAATGCGACAAGATGTGGAAATTCACGTGGATGAATCCCAAGTCATCGAACCCCTTTTCACATCGCAAGAAGAGCTGGATGAATTTATCAAAAGCCACGAAACGAGAGACCTTGAAGAAAGACCCTTAGAAGAGTGCACAGGCAATCTCTATATTGGCATGGATGCGGGGTCTACTACGTCAAAAGTTGTCGTCTTAGATGATGATAATCACCTCGTCTATCAACGCTACCAAAACAATAAAGGAAATCCTCTCCATGTCATTACGGAAACCTTAAAAGAGATTTATACGAAAAAACACCCAGACGCGCGTATCGCCTCCACGGGAATTACGGGCTATGGAGAAGAATTCATGAAGCATGCCCTGCAAATTGACACAGGGGAAGTAGAAACCATCGCCCATTTTACGGCGGCAAAATACTTCATGGAAAATGTGGACTTTATCTTAGATATTGGCGGACAAGACATGAAGAGCATGAAAATCGCCGATGGAATGATTGAATCCATTCTCTTAAACGAAGCCTGCAGTTCCGGTTGTGGATCGTTTATTGAGACATTTGCTAAGTCCTTAAATATGACGGTTTCTGAATTCCAACAAGAGGCACTGTTGGCGGAAAACCCTGTTGACTTAGGGTCTCGCTGTACGGTCTTTATGAACTCCAAAGTAAAACAAGCTCAAAAAGAAGGCGCGACAGTTGGGGATATTGCCGCTGGGCTTTCTTATAGTGTCATTAAAAACGCCATACAAAAGGTCATCAAAGTACGAGACCCAAAAAAACTCGGGAAAAACATCGTCGTGCAAGGGGGCACCTTCTACGGAAATGCTATTTTGCGCTCCTTTGAAAAAATCACGGGAAGAACGGCTATTCGTCCTAAAATCGCAGGCCTTATGGGTGCCTTTGGTATGGCTTTAATCGCCAAAGAAAACGCTCCAGAAAAAAGTAGACTTTTGCCACTCGCCCAATTGGAGGACTTTACCTACAATCAAGTATCGGTGAACTGCGGAAAGTGCACGAACCAGTGCACACTCACCATCAACACATTCCCCAATGGGGAGAAATTCATCACGGGCAACCGCTGTGAACGCGGTGCGGGTATTGTCGCTGAAAATGCGGATTTACCAAACCTTTATAATTACAAATTAAAACGTCTATTTGAGTATTACGAACCTTTAAAAGAAAAGGCGACCCGTGGGCAAGTGGGAATTCCTCGTGTGTTGAACATGTATGAAAACTACCCATTCTGGCACACATTCTTTACGAAACTAGACTATGACGTGGTCTTATCGGGACCATCGTCCCGTCTCATGTATGAAAAGGGACTCGCATCCATTACATCAGAGACGGCGTGTTATCCTGCGAAACTCGTCCATGGGCACATCGAAGACCTGGTAGAAAAAGATGTCCACATGATTTTCTATCCTTGTGTCTTCTATGAAAACCAAGAATATGAATCTGCCCATAACCACTTAAACTGCCCTGTGGTGGCAGGCTACCCGGAAGTCATCCGAAACAATGTGGACTCCATCAAAGAAAAGAACATCGACCTGCGCACGCCCTTCATTTCTTTCCAAGACAAAAAGAAATTGGCGAAACGACTGTCCGATGAATTAAAAGATATCCTACCCAATGAAAAAGAAATTAGGGACGCTGTCGATGCAGCATGGGAAGCCCTTGAAACGTACCGTCAAGACGTGCGTAAAGAAGGACGCCGTGCCCTCCAGTGGTTAAAGGACAATGATAAAAAGGGCATTGTTTTAGCGGGCAGACCGTATCACATTGACCCAGAAATCAACCATGGGATCCCCGGTGTGATCAATAGTTTAGGTTGGGCAGTCCTTTCGGAAGATTCTATCGGTGGCATGGAAGATGTGGACGAT
>CAMDZK010000108.1 GCA_945910665.1 uncultured Peptostreptococcaceae bacterium | reverse complement strand
CCCTCACCATGGACAGTCCCATTAAGACTAGGAGTGCCAGTTGAAACAGAATGTAAGGAATTCCCCCCTTGATAAAGACGAAGAATCGCTCAAACACTAAGGACAACCCTTTGGAACGAATTTCAGAATTAGACATCGTATTCCTCCTTTTATAAATTAGATTACTCTTCTTATACCCTAGAACTTTATTCCATACGCGAAATGATGTTAAAAAAACCATAAAAAAAGAGAGACCATTTTTTTACGATCTCTCTTTACGTACTATTCTGTAACTCGCTCAATCAATTCGACTTGAACCGTCACTTCTTCATCATTTCTAAGGAGCACAATATCCACGACCTCCCCAGCTTCCTTCGTCAGAAGAACTTTTTTAAGCGTTCCCATGTTTTCGATTTTCTGACCATCGACTTTTGTAATAATGTCATAGCGTTGCAATTGACGGGCCGCAGGAGCATCTGGTAAGACTTCCATGACGATGGCGCCGTAGTCTGGACCAATGTCGAGTTGGTTAATGCGTTTAAATGTGGAATAGTCTAAGCCGCTAAATCCTAGGATTGGCGTACTAAAGCTTCCCGTTTCGATGATTGAGTTGATAATGGGTTTCGCAGTATCTACAGGAATGGCAAATCCGATGCCCTCAGCACCTGCATTTTTGGCAGTGTTGATGCCTATGAGACGTCCTTGTGCATCCAAGAGCGCTCCACCACTGTTACCACTGTTAATGGCAGCGTCTGTTTGCATGAGCCCATCCATCGTTTGTCCTGTTCCAAAGGAGATGGAGCGGTTTAATCCTGAAATGTGGCCTGATGTTAAGGTGGATTGCAAATCGAGTCCTAATGGGTTTCCAATGGCAATCGCTTTGTCTCCGACTTTTATTTCGTCTGATGACCCAATTTCAATGGGCACGAGCCCTGTGCGGTCCACTTTTAATACGGCTAAATCCAATGTGGAATCAAACCATAAAATTTCTGCTGGTGCTTCTTGTCCATCGTTAAACATGACTGCTGTTTCCACTGCATCTCCGTCAGAGATCACGTGGGAGTTGGTCAAAATATAACCATCTTCGGTTAAGATGACACCCGAGCCTAACCCTTCAGCAATACGTGAACCTGAGAAATAGGAGTTTCTCATTTCAACCGATGTCGATACGCCAACAACGGATGGTTTCGCCTTTTCGTAAACCGCCGTTTCAACATTGGTTTCGTCTGATGGTTGTATGCTTATTTGTTGCGCATTCGTGGTGAAACGTTCCATTTCTTTTGGTAAAATGCGATCGGCAACCAAGGGGCCCATTAATGAGCCTAAAAAAGCGCCTACTAAAAGCAAGGCCAAAGCTTTTATGGCACGAAAGCGAGGTTTTCTCTTTTTGATTTCCCCTTCGACAATACGCTCCACGTCACTGCGGGTCAATGTTTCTTCTTGTACATAGGGGCGTCTAAAGTCCTCTTGATAATGGGAACCTTGTATTTGTTCTTTTTCTGGTTGTGGTTCCTCTGGGTAATCTCCTAACCCTTCAAATGTGTGTTCATAGGTGTATTCGTTATTGATTCTTTTTTGGGAAGAATGATCCTCTTTATTGAATCTACCATTCTCATCCATAATAATTCCTCCTTATGCTTCTATTGTATAGAGGGATTGTGTACAAATTTTGTTAAAGGAGTTGTTTTGCGAAACTTTCTAAATAAAAGAGTTTTGTCTCGCGAAGTAAAAAGACAACGCCTGCGAGTAAAAGCAAAACGAATCCATTGACATAGAGTCGTCTGCGCAAAGGTCTGTCTCTTTGGATGGCGGCAAGGATGCCAAAAATAATTGCAAATACAATAAATCCAATACCAAAATAGATTGATAATGCGTTTAAATCCATGGGTTTCCTCCTACAGTAAAAAGCGGTTCGCAATAATTGCCACGCTTAAGGCACAAGAAATGGCAACAGCAACTGCCGCTACACAGAGAAGCGGTTGTTTTGTCCGATTCCAAAAGCGAAAGTAGTGGATAAAATAGAGAATGACCGCTACGAGAAGGACAATGGGTTCAATATAATATACGTAATCATAAATTCCAGCTAAGATCGTTTTCAACATAGATCATACCTCATGGTAAGTTTGCGATAATATTTTGAGCAAAAATCAATTTCAATGGCATCATCCCCAAATACAGGGCCATCAAGAGAAAAAACAATGAAATAGAACGTTTAATCTTTCGCTTTTCTGGGGTTTTTCTTCCAATATGTGCGTCGATAAAAAACCATAAGGAAACAATGGCAAAAAAGAGAATCTCACCTAAAAATACTTGCCCTACTCTTGGCGATGTCATTTGAAATGAGCGAAATAATAAATCTTGAAACATCTTACACCCTCCCCGTAAAAATGCCTATACCAATCCATAGGAGTGATTGTACGATTCCCAATGAAAGAAAAATCCACGCCGTTTGCAGCCTTTGCTTTTGTTTTTTTGCATCAACAAAAGAAAGGATTAAAAAGACAATGGCGAGGGTGAAAAGAATGGGTTCAGCGCTTAAAGCAAGCATGGATAATAGTTCTTTCTTCACCGTGTTCCTCCTAGAAGTTTTCTAAAAAGTTGTGGCTTTCGCCATCTTTTGTATAGGCTAAAATTTGATTCAGATTCACATTTTGTGCACTTCTGTAAATGGACATGTCCACATTGGGAATATCTTCGCGGAGTCTCGCGAGAAGCGCTTTGATTTGATAGCGCTGGTTTCCCGTTTTTTGCGCCGTCACCGTACAGGCACAGTCCAGTGGATTGAGGCCAGAGTTTTCTGCAAATGTGATAATATCTTTTTCTTTAATGTAGGCCATGGGGCGGATGAGCTCCATATTTTCAAAGTTTTTCGATTTTAATTTGGGCATCATCGTATTGTATTTTCCGCCGTACAAAATGTTAAGAAGGATGGTTTCTATAATGTCATCAAAATGATGACCTAAAGCTACTTTATTGCAACCTAACTCCTTTGCTTTGGCGTACAACGATCCTCGGCGCATACGAGCGCACATATAACAGGGGTATTCCCCAGCAATTTCTTGGGCGACCTCAAAAATATCCGTATTGTAAATGTGGGCAGGAACGCCTAGAATTTTCAAGTTTTCTTCTAGGTCCCTGCGTTTTTCTTCCGTATATCCTGGATCCATGGCAATATAATCTAAAGAAAAATTTTGCACTCCATTTTTATGGAGCTCTTCGAATAGTTTTGCCAATAAAAGGCTGTCTTTTCCTCCAGAAATTGCCACGGCGATTTTGTCTCCATTTTGGATGAGCTCATATTCTTTGACGGCTTTTACGAAGGGGCTCCACAATACTTTTCGGTATTTTTTGATGATGTTACGTTCAATATCCTGAATTGGTAAGGTCATTATGCTAACTCTAAAACGTTTAGTCCTACTTCTTCATCGCGGATGCGGTCCAACGTACCATCTAAAATTTGGATAAATACTTCCGATGTGGCAGAGATCACAAGTTCATTGGCATGTCCTCCCACAACGGATCCATCTTCACGACCTAATGTCGCGTGCATATGACCATAATATTCGCCATTCATCGTCGTAATATTTCCCATGAGAGCTAAAATTTCCATTTCTTCATCAAAAGTATGGGCGGTGTATTCCTTTGTGCGAACGCTATAGGCACCCACAGTGGCGTGGTCGCAGGCGCCAATCCCAGATACAATCCCTAAACGTACGCCATGTTCTTTACAAGCCTCTTCGATTTTTACGATGAGGTCTTCGCCTGGAACTGCGCGAACGATTAATGTGCGATCAACAATTTTACTAACCATTATTTTCTCCTTTATTTGTGGTATGGGTCTCCCGCTTGGATGGATTTCGCCCGATACAACTGCTCCATAAAAAGAACACGCATGAGCTGATGGGGAAATGTCATCTTCGAGAAAGACAAAATGCTATGGCTTTTTTGTCTGAGAGAATCTGCAATTCCATACGAACTGCCAATGACAAAAATCACCGGTCCTCCTAAATGCTGCCATTTTTCCAGATGGGCGGAAAATTCCTCTGAGTCAAGCATTCTTCCTTCTTTACTCAAGAGGATGAGCGTCGTCTGTTCTGGAAGATTCGCTAAAATCACTTGGGCTTCTTTTTCCAGCGCCTGCTCAATTTCAGCTGGACTTGGATTTTGTGGAAGGCGTTCTTCTTTAAATTCTTTAAATAAAAATGCCTTACCTAATCGTTTTTCATAATTTTTAAAGGCGTCCGTCCAATATTTTTCTTTTAACTTGCCAAAAGCAAACAGTCCAATTTGCATTAGAGAATCACAACTCCACTGTGTTCGTTTCGTTTCGCGGTGCTCATGCGAATGTCTTTTTGCACGCGCACACCGCTGTCTTGTAAAATGTTCGTAATGGTATCCATGGCGAGCAAGGGAATGTTGTTTTCGTGGCTTAAGTGCCCTAACAAAATCGTCTCGCCATTGCCTTTCATCACATCCAATAACGTGCGCGCGCACTCTTCGTTTGATAAGTGGCCATGGGCACTTCGAATACGCTTCACGAGATGCATTGGATAGGGCCCTTTTTCAAGCATTTCCACATCGTGATTCGCTTCAATGAATAATACATCGGAGCCCTTCAAATGTCTTTGGAGATTCTCTGAAATTATGCCTGTATCTGTGACGACACTAATTTTTTTATTTTCACTTTGGATAATATATGCACAGGATTCTGCACTATCGTGGGACGTGCGGGGTGCGATAATATCCGCATCTTGAATGCTAAAGGGTTTATCCGAATCAAAGACGAGTTTTAAATCCTCTGGCAGATTTCCCACACAAGTTTCCATCGCTTTCCACGTGCCGTAATTGGCGACGACGGGAATGCGGTAGCGTCTGGCA
>CAMDZK010000107.1 GCA_945910665.1 uncultured Peptostreptococcaceae bacterium | reverse complement strand
TGTACAGCGAGCATGTACGGATAATTCTCACGCTCAATCGCTTCAATTACGCGGTCGTTTGATTCTGCAGTCACCAAAAACCCTTCAGCTAAGTGTTCAATCATTTGATGATGGAAAGAATTGACCATGAGACTTTCCAATGCCAAAACATCGTATAGCTTTGAATCTTTTTTAATGGTCACCGTATGAGAAACCATGGTCGGAGTATGCTCTTGATCGTGTTTGATTGTAATTTCATTGTTTTGCGACACGTCTTGATACAGCGTTCCTCCATAGTAGACGTTCATGATTTGCAGTCCTCGACAAACGCCAAACACTGGGATTTGCCTTTCTTCTGCGTGTTTTAATAATGTCAGATCAAATACATCTCTTTCCGGTAAAATTTCACCTAATTTAGGATGAGGTTCTTGTTTATAATTTCTTGGCGATACATCGTGTCCACCAGTTAAAAGAAGACCGTCGATGAGAGAAACTTGATCTTTTATTACATCTTCGTTTGTATTACAGGGAATGATATAAGGAATTCCACCGTTTTTAATGACCGCATTGATATAGTCTTCGTTGGCAAAACATCTTCGATATCCAGGCCAAGGCCCGCCGTTTTCAATATTTATAGAGCTTGAGATTCCAATGATTGGTTTTTTCATGACATCACCTACTAATTATTTATTTTCTTTCTCAGTATACCATTTACCAAGTTCTTTGTATTCATTTGCTAGATCTTGTACGATCTCTATGCGTCTTGCTGTTCCTACTACTTTTGCACCTTCTTGTAAAAATCATTTCGCTACAGTTGATCCTAAACCTTGGCACCAGTAATTACAGCAACTTTACCTTTTAATCTGTCCATACGTAGCTCCTGATTTATTTTATTACAATTTCAGTATAACAAATAATAATTGAAATCATGTGCTTTTATAATGATGATATTCTAGTTTACGATTAAGAGTTTACATATGAATGGAAGTGGAGATTTCTCTGCGATTCTTTGTAATCTTAAAGAATACCCAGAGTATACCAATGCCGAGAACAAAATGACCCATTCCAGCCATTCCAGATAATGCAGCGTCCGGAAAAAGATTCTCCCCTTCTCCGAGGACTTGATAAATGCCACGAATAAATAGCAGACCCAAAGTAAGAAGAAGACCCATATTCCAACATGTGAAGGCTTTTTTATAAGGAGAGATATCCTGATTTTTTAATAAGGTTGCTACAAACAAAGTGATCATAAAGCCCAAAGTCAGTGTGTGGGTGTGCATAATGGACAAGGTCGTTTGTGGTAGAAGAACGAGCACAATGCGGGCAACTACGAGAAAAAGGATAGCCACATCCAACGCTTTATTTTTCTTTCTAGTTTCATTTCGATAATAAAAATAATAAAGAGCATAGAAAGCGGTCATCGTGATGGAAGAAATCATTTTCCCCACGACCTATATGACACAGTGTCATCTTGGCAATAAAAAAAGAAGGTATTTTACCTCCTTTAATATTCGATGATGGGGACTGCGTTTTTATGTAGAACGCTTCTTATCTCATCTTCTTTTTCTTCAGGATACATTTGATTGATTTCATATCCTTTTCCATATATTTGTAGAAGAATCCCTTTTTCTTCTAACATATTTTCACTTCAGTGACATCTTTAAAGGCCAAGTGACCGCTCGGTAAGGGGCGAAAATAAATGTAGAATCCATTTTCAGATATTCCTTCCGTGAGAATGCTTAGCCAAAAGAAAAGAAGTGTTGGGACGATAATGAACGCTCCAGCAATTCCTGCATCAAATCGTTGATATAAAATCGCACATACAATCGATAATACGATTAAAGAGACATAGGAAAGAATCTTTGGTTGTACGTTGGCAATATTGGTCCGATAGCGTTGGATGAAAATAATCGAAAAGACAAGGCAAAAACTCATGAGAATGAGTGTTGATCCCATTGGCATTTGAATTCCCCCTTTGGTTTTAGTATATCATAAAAAAGACGCACTTTCGTGCGCCTACGGTTAAATAAATAGGTTCATATTGGAATTGTCACTATCGTGAAGCATGGTGGCGACACCGCCAATTTGTACGCCGTCAATGAGCTCTTCTTTTGTGAGTCCCATTATGTCCATGGACATTTGGCATGCAGTGAGTTCTACGCCCATGTCGATGGCTTGTTGAATGAGTTGTTCGAGGCTATCTACCCCTTTTTGTTTCATCACAGAACGAATCATTTTTGGACCCGCTCCTAAGAAGTTCATTTTAGAAAGTCCCAGCTTTTTAGACCCTTTAGGAAGCATCATGCTAAACATTTTGCTCATGGTGTCTTTTTTCACTGTAGGTGGATTTTCTTTTCGTAAAATACTGAGTCCCCAGAAGGTAAAAAACATGTGGACTTTATTCCCCATGGCTGCAGCACCCGTTGCAATGATAAAGGAAGCAATGGCTTTATCTAAATCACCATCAAAGATAATCATCGTCTTTTCTTTCGTTTTAGGTGCTTGGGTTTGTACAGCTGGAACTGCTTTGGGTGCATCGGATGTTTTTCTCTGTCCTTTTTGGAGTTTAGCTGTAAATTGGCCTTTAGAAGAACCTTTGTCTAAAAGTGTATTTCCTGTACTATTTGCCCAGCTGGAGATATCTCGGACAAACCCTGGGTCTGTTGCTGTGACATCAAGTACATCTCCATTCTTCAGGTTTTCCATCGCTTTTGCCACTTGAACAATTGGACCTGGACAACTGAGACCACAAACATTTAATACTTCAATCTTTTGTTCGGTTGACACAGGCGTTTCTTCTTTTGTAAGAATACGATCTTGTTCGGTACTCATCATAGGAGCTGTAGGCACATCCTCCTCCCAATCCATGGCTGTTCTGTATCCACCGACGAGGTTGGATGCAGTGTAGCCTTTTTGTTTGAGGATACGTTCTGCCACATATCCTCTGAGCCCGACAGAGCAATACACCAGATAATGGTGTCCTTTTTCTAATTCACACATCCGTTTTCTCAATTCAGTGAGTGGAATATGAATGGAGTTTTCTAAGGATCCCGCTAAGATTTCAGGATTTTCACGAATATCTAACAGCTGATATTTTTCTGGATGGTCTTTCCATTCTCTGTAGAGCACAGGGTCTGTGTGTCCATCTAAATGGTTTCTTCCCACATAACCTGCAAAGTTGACAGGATCTTTTGCACTTGAGTAAGGGGGTGCATACGCTAGTTCTAATTCGCTTAAGTCATCGACTGTACCTCTAAAGTGAATGGCCGTTGCAATGACATCAATTCGTTTATCGACACCATCGTAACCTACAATTTGTGCTCCTAATACGTTTCTGTCATAACCGTAAATCAGTTTAATCGTCATAGGTACGGCTCCTGGATAATAGCCAGCATGGCTCATCGGGTGAATGATAGCGACGTGATAGTCTTTTCCGTATTCTTTTCCCGCTTTTTGGAGACCTTTTTCATTGGCACCAACAGTGGCAACAGTGACATCAAAAATTTTGGCGACACTCGATCCCATGGTGCCTTTATAGCTTTCTTTTCCTTTTCCAAGGAGATTTGCTGCAACAGCACGACCTTGTTTATTGGCGGGGCCAGCCAGTGGAATCATCACTTCTCCACCGAGCACATAATCTTGGACTCCTACGACATCGCCCACTGCGTAAATATCTGGATCTGAAGTTTGGTTGTATTCATCGACCCGGACACCCTTACGTTCATTGAGCTCTAATCTTGCGTCGACTGCTAGTTTATTTTGTGGACGCACTCCAATGGAGAGAATGACGATGTCTGCATCGATGGAATCCCCATTGTTTAAGAGCACTTTTTTGCCATCGTCCGCGGTTCCATTAAATCCAATATTCAAACGTAAATCCACACCTTTGGAACGTATGTGGTTTTCAACGATTTTCGCCATGTCTTGATCCAGGGGTGGCATGACCTGGGGTGCCATTTCAACCACAGTGACATGAAGTCCACGATCCACGAGGTTTTCTGCCATTTCAAGACCAATAAATCCACCGCCTACGACCACAGCTTTTTTAGCGGCCGTGTCGTTAATATATGACTGAATTTTATCTACGTCGGGAATGGTCCATAAAGTAAATACATTTTTTGCATTCACTCCATCGACAGGTGGTACAAAAGGTGTTGAACCTGTTGAGAGTAAAAGTTTATCATAGATTTCCGTGTACTCTTCGCCAGTCGCATGGTTTTTTACAAGAACTGATTTTTCTTCACGATTGATGGAGAGAACTTCATTTTCTGTGCGAATGTCGATATTATACTTTGCTTCAATTTCTTCTGGTGTGGTGACAAAAAGCGCTTCTCGTCTTGCGATCGCTCCTCCAATATAGTAGGGTAATCCGCAGTTTGCAAAACTGACGTATTTGCCTTTTTCGAATAAGATAATATCTGCATCTTCGTCCAGTCTGCGTAGACGAGCAATGGCAGTTGCGCCCCCAGCGACACCACCGACAACTAATATTTTCATTCTTTTCCTCCAAATAAATGTTTGATTAATGCGCGTACCTCTTCACTAACACAAGAATAGTACACTAGATTTCCTTGTTTTTCATCTTTGACGAGTTTTAGGTCCCTTAGTTTGCCTAAATGTTGTGAGATGTTTGACTGGCTTGCATCCATACATGAGATAATCTCTGTCACGTTTTTCTTTCCGTCACGGACAAGATTCTCCATAATACACAACCGGATGGGATGAGCAAGTGCCTTTAATAATTCAGCTTTCTGAATCATATCTTCACGATGGGATGTTGAAACTTTTTCCTCCATAAAATACCTCCCTTGTTTGTATACAAGCATATTACAATATACTAATATATAATGCAAGGAAAATTTGTTTATCCGCATGTTTT
>CAMDZK010000106.1 GCA_945910665.1 uncultured Peptostreptococcaceae bacterium | reverse complement strand
TGAGTCGCCCCTGCACAGAGCACTGGAAGAAACAGACCACCTTTTAGCGACAGCCCATCAGGGAAAGATGATGAAAGAAGGCGTGGCTACTTTAATTACAGGGAAACCCAATGTGGGGAAATCTTCCCTTTTTAATGCCCTCATGCAAGAAAACCGTGCGCTCGTTACAGATATTCCAGGGACGACGCGAGATACGATTGAAGAGGTGCTTCAACTCCAAGGGATTGCCCTTCGGATGATCGATACGGCGGGGATTCGTGAAACGGCAGATATTGTGGAACGTTTGGGTGTAGAAAAGGCAAAAGAAGAGTTAGAAAAAGCCGATTTAGTTCTTTGGGTGGTGGATGCGTCCAATCCAATGGATGAAGAAGATGAGAAAATAAAGGCATTGATTG
Source organism: uncultured Peptostreptococcaceae bacterium (assembly GCA_945910665.1). Taxonomy (GTDB): domain Bacteria; phylum Bacillota; class Clostridia; order Tissierellales; family Peptoniphilaceae; genus JAAYQA01. The sequence goes on along the minus strand of CAMDZK010000106.1, from coordinate 4,505 downwards.
GCGAAAAGCCAGCCATTGCTGTCATCAATAAACAAGATATCGCCACTGAAGAAGAAATCGATCAGTTACAAAAATCACTCACCATTCCTTCGGTAATCATTTCTGCCAAAGAAAATACGGGTGTGGATTCCCTCACGAAAGAAATCCAAGAGATGTTTGCTGTAGCCCCACTCCAAGGGTCGGATCAAATCTTTTTGACCAATAGTAGGCATGTACAAGCCCTCCAAGAGGCAAAAAAAGCTCTCTTACAGGCCAAGGATGCAATCGCTATGGGAATGCCCTTAGAATGTACAGAGGTCGATTTACACAAAGCCTATACAGCATTAGGAGAAATTACAGGACAGACGGTGCAAGAAGACATTTTAGATCGGGTCTTTAGTAATTTCTGTATTGGAAAGTAGGAATTATGATACCAAAATATACAACAAAAAGTTATGATGTCGTCGTTATCGGTGCGGGTCATGCGGGGATTGAAGCGGCACTTGCCTGCGGACGCTTAGGCATGCAGACGCTTTTGACGACCATTAGCATGGAATCTGTGGCGGACCTGCCTTGCAATCCAAATATTGGAGGTACGGGAAAAGGCCATTTGGTGCGGGAAGTGGATGCTTTAGGTGGAGAGATGGCAAAAGTGATCGACGAAACCTATCTCCAATCGCGGATGCTCAACTTGTCCAAAGGTCCTGCAATTCATTCGTTGCGGGTGCAAGCAGATAAAGTCGAGTATCACAAAGAGATGAAAAAACGCTTGGAGCTTGCGGAAAATGTGGACTTGCGCGAGCATGAAGCGGTGGATATTGATGTGCAAGATGGAAAAGTACAAGGTGTGCTGATGCGTTCTGGACGCTATATTCCTGCGAAGGCTGTGATTATTTGCACGGGAACCTATTTACGGGGACGCATTCTCATGGGAGAACTCCGCTATTATGGGGGTCCCCATGGCACGCAGCCATCCATGTTTCTTTCAGAAAGCCTGGAAAAATTGGGCATTTCTCTGCGCCGATTTAAAACGGGGACCCCTGCGAGAGTCCACAGGGACAGTGTGCGTTTAGAGAACATGGAGCCCCAAGAAGGCGATGCGGAATTTATTCCCTTCTCCTTTATGAACTTTGGAAAACCGGCAAAAGAGCATCAAATGCCCTGTTATCTCACCTACACGACGATGGATACGAAGCGAATTATCGAGGAAAATCTCGAACGCTCTCCCCTGTACGCCAGCGACGAAGTGATTGGGACTGGCCCTAGATACTGCCCTTCCATTGAAGATAAAATTGTAAAATTTCCCGATCGTGACATTCACCAAGTTTTTTTAGAACCAGAAGGGGCAGATACGGTGGAAATGTACGTGCAAGGGGTGAGCTCTTCCTTACCAGAAGAAGTTCAACAGGCCTTTTATGAGACGATTGAAGGTTTAGAAAATGTTGAAATTATGCGTTCTGCTTATGGAATTGAGTACGATTGCATCGATCCTACGATTCTAAAACCCACGTTAGAGCACAACGATTTTGATGGTCTTTATTTTGCTGGGCAAATCAACAGTTCCTCTGGATATGAAGAAGCGGCTGCCCAAGGTTTGATGGCAGGAGCGAATGCTGCTTTAAAAATTCGTGGCGAAGAGCCTCTTATATTGGACCGCTCTGATGCCTACATTGGGGTTTTAATCGATGATTTAGTCACCAAAGGGACCAATGAACCCTATCGTATGATGACAGCTCGAGCGGAGTATCGTCTCTCTTTGCGTCAAGACAACGCCGATGCAAGACTGACGGAAAAAGGATACGAAATCGGATTGGTGGATGAAGAACGCTATCAAAAGATGGTGGAAAAGCGTCGTCAAATTGAAGAAGAGACAAAGCGCTTAGAAAAGACGATTTTGCATCCGACAGATGAAGTGAATGCATTTTTACAAAAAGTAGGCTCATCCCCTATTTCCCAAGTGATTTCTTTACAAAATCTATTAAAAAGACCAGAAATCACCTATGATCGATTAAAAGAGGTCACGGAAATGCCTGATTTACCTCGCTATATTGCACTCCAAGTGGAGACAGAAATCAAATATGAAGGATATATTCAAAAGCAACAGGAGCAAATCGAACAATTCAAAAAGCTCGAAATGAAAAAGTTACCAGAAGAGATGGACTATAAAGACGTAAAGGGGCTTCGCAATGAAGCGGTGGATAAACTTTCTGCCATTCGTCCTATCACCGTGGGACAAGCGTCTAGGATTTCTGGTGTATCCCCTGCAGATATTAATGTCCTTCTCATTTATTTAGAAGCGAAAAAGAGGAAAAACAATGGGTAGATTATTGGAACTGGCGAAAGAAATGGATATTCCATTGACAGAAGAGCAAGAATTGAAGTTATTAAAATACTGCGATTTGCTCTTAGAATGGAACCAAAAAATCAATTTGACAGCGATTACAGAACGAGAAGAAGTGTATGTGAAACATTTTCTCGATTCACTGATGGTTTTAAAAACCAATTGTATAAAAAGTGGCGACACAATCATCGATGTGGGATCAGGTGCTGGATTCCCAGGACTACCCATTGCCATTGTGAGAGAAGATGTTCACGTAACCTTCGCCGACAGTTTGCGAAAAAGAATCGATTTTTTGACCCTCGTTTGCAATGAACTTGGACTTAGTCATGTATCTTTTGTCCATGGACGCGCGGAGGATTTAGGCCGCGATAAAAACTACCGAGAAAAATACACGGTTGCCGTAGCAAGAGCGGTAGCTGCTCTTCCCATCTTACTCGAATACACTCTCCCCTTTGTGGAGCCGAATGGTTCCTTTATTGCATGGAAGGGTCCAAAAGGAAAAGAAGAATTGGAAGAATCGAGCAATGCGCTAAAACAATTGGGCGGTCGAATGGAAAATGTGTATTCGTATGAATTGGGAGATTCAAACCTACATTTAATGCAGGTAAAAAAAGGTAAGCCCACTCCCCTACGCTATCCAAGACAACCAAAGAAGATTCAAACGAAACCACTGTAGATAAAATAATAACAAAGAATGGACGAATCATGAAAGCAGAAATATTTTCCATCGGCACAGAGCTCCTTTTAGGCAATGTGGTGGATACGAATTCACAATTTATCGCAGAACAATGCGCAGCACTTGGAATCCAAGTGTATCATATGCAGACATTGGGTGATAATCCAACTCGTGTGCGCGAAGCATTTCAAGAGGCTCTTTCCCATGTGGATATGATTATTGCAACGGGTGGACTTGGACCCACTACCGATGACTTGACAAAAGAAATGGCCATGGAAGCTATGGGTCAAAAAGGAGCCATTCACGAAGAAACATACGCCCGATTAAAAGAACAATTTAATTATGAAGAAGATCGTATTCAGAACAACATCAAGCAAGCCATCTTTCCTTCCAATGCCTATGTATTAAAAAATGATCGCGGTACTGCACCAGGTTGTATATTACTACAAGATGGAAAATACATCGTTCTATTACCAGGACCACCTCATGAGATGATCGGTGTTTTTGAAGAGTTTAAAAGCTGGTATCTAAAAAGTTTTAAACAAGACCATCTGTATTCCAAAACGCTTCGATTTACAGGAATTGGTGAATCTGATTTAAATGCCTTAATGAAGGATTTATTTGAACAAAGAAATCCTTCCATTGCTCCCTATGCAAAACCGCAAGAAGTGACCCTCCGTGTCACAGCATTCAGTCATGATGCACAAGATGGGTTGGCATTGGTGAACGAAGGTGTGCGGCAAGTCCAAGAGCGCGTGGGACAATACATCTATGGATTTGATAACGATACTTTGGCACGAACCATCTTCCGATTTTTACAACAACAGAACCTTAGTATTGCGACAGCAGAATCTTTGACAGGTGGTGCAGTTGCAGCGGAACTGGTGGAAGTTGAAGGAATTTCTGAAGTATACAAAGGCAGTATTGTCGCTTATCAAGATGAAGTAAAGGAAAGATTTTTGCATGTTTCACGTGAAACATTAGAAAAGCATTCTGCAGTGAGTCGCGAATGTCTCGAAGAAATGCTTATAGGAATATGTAAGGCTACTAGTGCAAAAATTGGACTCGCAACGACTGGATATGCTGGACCCACGGGTGATGTTGGACATGTGTGGATCGGTGTAAGAATCAATGGAGTCAATCAAGTAAAGGAGCTTCAAATCCATGGACAACGTACGCAGATTATCCGAAGAACCGTGAGACAAGTTTTGACATTATTATGGAATGTGTTAAAAAGTGTTTCACGTGAAACAATTGAATGATAATACACGATGAGGACCGACAGGTCCTTTTTTTGATGAATTAGAGTTGCACATAATGATTATTTGTTCATTCGTTGTTGTTGTTTTTTATATTTTATTCCATAAACAAATCTCATATTAAAAATTATTTATTTCTTCGCTGATTTGAGTGTCACTGAATTTTAGTAATTATGTTTCACGTGAAACATGATGGAATCCCGATCAAATCAGTAAATACTTAATGGTATAGTTACGAGTACAGTGACAA
>CAMDZK010000105.1 GCA_945910665.1 uncultured Peptostreptococcaceae bacterium | reverse complement strand
TGAAAGAAAAAGGGGCAAAAGTTCACTTTCTCCCCATGGACCGTATCGAAATCTCTTCCACAGACATTCGGAGAAAAGTGAAGTATCATCAGTCCATATTTGCAGTAGTACCACAAAAAGTAGAGAAATACATCGAAAAACATAGGCTTTACCGGGAAGAAAAAACCGATGAAATCTTGGCGAAACTGGAGAAAACCCTCCGCCCAAAAACGTATTTTCATTCCATTCGCGTGGCACTATGGATGGAAGAACTTGCAGAGATCCACGGGTACGATGTAGAAAATGCTGGACTTGCAGGCTTACTCCATGACAATGCGAAAGGCATGGAAACAAAAGTGCTCGAAGATGATTGGATTGCCCAAAGATTTACTATGAAAAATGATCCCGCTCCCATATGGCATCAAGAATTGGGTATGCTTCGTGCAAAACGTGTATACGGAATCTCAAACGAAGAGATTCTCCACAGTATCAACAACCATACAACCGGTGCGGAAGATATGGGACCTTTAGATAAGCTTCTCTTTATTGCCGATAAAACAGAACCTGGAAGGGAAGACCCAAACAATATTCCCATTAGAAACAAGGCAAAAGAAAATGTCGATGAAGCCTTTTTCATGACATTGGAAGCGAGTATCGGCTATATTCATAAAACACATGGACTGATTCATCCAATCACAGAAAAAATATATAAGCAAGAAAAGGAGAGACGCATTGACGAAAACGAAAGAACGAATCCTGAAAGCCATTGATGACAAACTTGGTAAAGACGTAACTGTAATCGAATTTGACGATTCTACCGTCGCCGATGCTTTTGTAATTGCAACGGGGAATTCCCCCAGTCACACACAAGCTATGGCCGACGAAATTGAAAAAGTGATGGCAGAACAAGGGCAAGAGCCCTTAGGAAGAGAAGGATATCGCGAAGCCAACTGGATTTTACTCGATTATGGCGATACGATAGCTCATCTCTTTTTACCGGATGACCGTACTTATTATGATTTAGAAAAACTTTGGCAAGACCAAAAAGTTCAAAAAATGTAAAGGAGGAACACACATGCGATTGATTCAAACAGACAAAGCACCAGCAGCCGTAGGTCCTTATTCCCAAGGCGCACAATTTGGCGGACAACTTCTCTTCACATCGGGCCAACTTCCAGTGAACATGGAAACAGGCGAACTGGAAACAGACGTTCAAAAAGCGACAAAAGCGTGCTTGGAAAATGTGTTGGCCATCGTAAAAGAAGCAGGGGGAGAACTCACATCCATCGCAAAGGTTCTTGTTTTTGTCACGGACATGAACGATTTTCCAAAAGTAAACGAAACCTATGAAGAGTTTTTCAAAGAACATAAACCAGCGCGCTCTTGTGTCGAAGTAGCAGCTCTTCCAAAAGGTGCGGTTGTTGAAATTGAAGCGATCGCTAACGTATAATAGAGGAGATCACTATCCCTCAGATAAGATAACAGTGAAAGAGGGCTTTGCCCTCTTTTAAATTTCTCCTAGGAGGAACGATGGAACGTTTCAAAAACCGAGAAAATCTCATCATCGCCATCATTGTCTTTGCCATCATCGCTTACTATTGGGTCAATAAGCAAGAAGATGTTCCCATGACCCTTGTGTCTACGGCGCAGACAGAGACCACAATCACAGAAACCAAGGAAGTTGTCGTACATATCACAGGGCGCGTCAAAAAACCGGGAGTCTATACCCTATCAAATGATGCGCGCCTTCTTGATGTGGTCGAGGCAGCGGGAGGATTGTATCCCGATGCAGATGAAAGTCAAATTAACTTAAGCCAAAAAATTACCGATGAACAGCGAATTCATATCTCTGCAAAAGGAGAGGTGGCAGAGAGTTTGCCTGTGCAAGCGGAAGATGGTCGCATTGATATCAATCACGCAACCAAAGAAGAACTGGAAACTCTTCCGGGCATTGGCCCTGCCCTCGCAGAACGGATTATTGCACATCGAGAACAACAGCTCTTTGTAACGATTGAAGAGATCACAAACGTTTCAGGCATTGGTGAGAAACTATTTGAAGGAATGAAAGAACTCATCGTAGTTCGTTAGGAGATAATTATGGAAGACATTAAATTAACGCAACATGCAAAAACTTCTGGCTGAGCCGCTAAGGTCGGCCCAGACCAATTGGCTCAGGTCTTGAGCCAAATGAAAAAAATGACCGACGTGAATTTGATTGTCGGCGTAGAAACTGCAGATGACGCTGCCGTCTATAAAATTAACGACACGACTGCAGCCATTCAAACGTTGGACTTTTTTACCCCCATCGTAGACGATCCATACACTTTTGGTCGCATTGCAGCCGCAAATTCACTGTCTGACGTATACGCGATGGGAGGAGACCCCATTACGGCGATGAATATCGTCTGTTTCCCCGAAAAACTAGATCCAGCGATTTTAGGAGAAATCCTAAAAGGTGGTCAAGATAAAATGATTGAAGCGGGATGCTTACTCGTGGGAGGACATACAGTGCAAGACGATGAACCAAAATATGGACTTTCCGTATTAGGACTTGTCCATCCAGAAGAAGTATGGAAAAATTCCACTTCCCAGCCTGGAGATATCTTAGTCCTCACAAAACCTGTTGGTACAGGCATTATGAGTACAGCACTCAAAGGCGAAGTGATTGAAGCCGATGACCCCGCCATGAAAGAATCCATCGACTGTATGCAAACTCTCAACAAACGCGCCAAAGAGAAGGCGGAAAAATATACGATTCACGCATGTACGGATATTACAGGCTTTGGGCTCTTAGGACACATGGAAGAAATGGCAACAGGTGCTGGAGTTTCCATGGAACTATTTGCAGACCAAGTGCCACTGATTTCTAAATCCTACGAATTTGCCAATATGGGCATGGTGCCAAAAGGTGCCTATGATAACCGTAGACATACGGAAGGAAAAATAGATTATACAAATATTGACCAAACCCTCGTGGATCTCTTCTTTGACCCACAAACTTCAGGCGGACTACTACTTGCCATGCCGGAAGAAGATGCGACCCAGTACGTTTCTGATATGGCCTGTGGACCGTTTCCAGCAGCAATTGTCGGTCGCGTCATTGAGAAGGAAGAGACCCTCATTTCCGTAAAATAAAGGAGCTAAGATGAACCTATTTCGAAAAATCCCAAAAATTGACCAATTGTTAGAAGATCCTCGTTTGGAGGAATTAAAAGGCAAAACACCGTATCCTGTCTATATTCGCGCACTCAGAAACACATTAGATGATGTCAGAGATGCCCTCAGAAAAACATCAACAGAAGAATATTTCCAAGAAGCGATGGATACGCTTCCTACGCAAGTGGAGAAGAAAATTGCCGCAGAACTTCGCCCCCATTTACGAAAAGTCATCAATGGAACGGGTGTTGTTTTGCATACTAATTTAGGTCGCGCCGTACTGCAAGAGGAAATTTTTGACGCCATGAAAGATGTGGTGTGTGGATATTCGAATTTAGAGTACACCTTAGAAACAGGAACGCGTGGCAGCCGCTATGACCACCTTGTCGAAAAAATTCGCTTAATTACTGGTGCGGAAGATGCCATGGTCGTCAATAACAATGCCGCTGCTGTCATGCTCGTGTTATCGAGCTTGTGTAAAGATAAAGAAGTCATCACATCGCGGGGAGAACTCATAGAAATTGGCGGATCTTTTCGTGTACCTGCTGTCATGGAGCAAAGTGGCGCCCATCTTGTGGAAGTAGGTACGACTAATAAAACCCATGGCAAAGATTACGCAGAAAAAATAAATGAAAACACGGGTGGACTCCTTCGTGTGCATACGAGTAACTATCGAATTATTGGATTTACAGAATCTGTGTCCCAAGACGAACTGATGGGTATTCGCGATGCCTATGTGCAAGAACATGGGGGAGATATCCCCATTATTGAAGATTTAGGTTCTGGTGTATTGCTCGATTTATCGCCCTTTGGACTCCCTTACGAACCAACGGTGCAAGATGCCGTATCGTCTGGAATGGATGTTGTCACATTCTCTGGAGACAAACTTTTAGGCGGCGCCCAAGCGGGGATTATTGTCGGTAAGAAAAAATACATCGAAAAGATGAAGAAGAATCAGCTGACCCGTGCTCTTCGCGTCGATAAATTTACATTGGCTGCTTTAGAACAAGTATTGATTGCCTATTTGGATATCGACACAGTGCGTGGAAAGATTCCAACTCTTCGCATGTTAACAGAAGACCTAGAAACTATGGCTCTTCGTGCAGAAGCCTTACAAGAAGAACTCAATCAAATTGACGCAGTGGAAGCAGACATGCTCTCCATCACATCTCAAGTGGGCGGGGGAAGCTTGCCTGGCGTGATGCTCCCATCCTATGGGGTCCATGTGAAGACAAAATGGCCTGCCAATCGAGTGGAAGAAGCGCTTCGTTTTGCATCAACCCCCGTGGTTGCACGAATTCAGGACGACCATGTCCTCATCGACATTCGCACAATCCAACCGGGAGAACGAGAACTCTTAAGACAAGTGTTTGAAGAAGTGATAAAGGAGCTTTCATGAAACATGTAATTATTGGTACCGCGGGACATATTGACCACGGAAAAACGACATTAATCAAAGCTCTTACAGGTCGTGAAACAGACCGCCTAGAAGAGGAGAAAAAACGCGGAATTTCCATTGAACTGGGATTCACCTATTTTGACTTGCCTTCAGGGATTCGAGCGGGGATTATCGACGTCCCTGGTCACGAAAAGTTCATTAAAAATATGCTCGCAGGAGTCACAGGAATGGATGTCGTCATCCTCGTCGTTGCAGCCGATGAAGGCGTAATGGCGCAAACGCGAGAGCACTTGGAGATTTTAGAATTTACAGGAATTAAACGAGGCATCGTCGCCATGACAAAAATTGATATGGTCGACGAAGAGTGGTTGGAAATTGCCACTGAAGATGTG
>CAMDZK010000104.1 GCA_945910665.1 uncultured Peptostreptococcaceae bacterium | reverse complement strand
GACAAGTCCTTCGTTTTTTTTCCGAACTTCCCCCTCCGCTACTGCTTTCCCCTGGCTCCCCTGGCTGGACATAGTCCTTCAGACCCCAGTCGGCCCACTGCATAGCCGCGAACCTCTCGCCATTGAGCTCCACCATGCCAGGGTAGTAGAAGCGACAGAGGCTACCCAACACCGCGTTCACCTTGGGACGTCTGCCTGTACCGTCCCAAGTCAAGTCTTCCCATGACCTACAAACATTAATAAAACAAGTAAACCAGTGCAATCACGTTCACATTAAAAAATTAACACAACAGAAATAAGCCCCACCATTCTCCATGCGGCCGGATGAGCCTCCTCTCGGCAGGTCTCGGACCAAGCGCATTGCTCTTCTTATACCTAAGTATACAAGTAAATTCAATATGATGAAATGATTAAAAACTAATATCAATTAAACTAATATGCATAATAATACCTGAAGGACGTAGAACCATCTGACGCGTCGCCCGCGCTGCCTGCCCCCATGGGGTCAACCTCCTCATCCTGCTCACCCTCCTCATCCTGCTCACCCTCCTCACCCTGCACATGAGCATCCTGCTGAGGAGTCTCCTGCTCACCCTCCTCACCCTGCACTTCGTCTAGACAGTCGAGAAGTTGCTGCTGCCTCTGTCGGCTCTGTGAGGTGCCCTGAAAAAGCCCACTGCCCGAGCTGTCCTCGCTGGCCGCGCTGCCCCCACTCCTCCTCGATCTCCTATGCTTGAACATGTTCAACTGTAGATAAATTAATGTCAAACCACAGTATATGAAACAAATAATATGAAAATTAATAATGTGAAAATTGCAATACATAGCTTAATTGATTAACTAAAAGAAACATACTAATCAAAAGTCATCCGCATCCGATGATGCTTCTTCGGCTCGTTGTTTATTCATACGCTCTTGATTTCGTTGGATCCTTACTGATCTTCTAACGACGACAGGTCGTTTGCGCTTTGACCTAGGTTCTTCAATTAAGTCGCTTGAATTGCAACAGAGATTTTCAAGTCCTTCTCCATTGGTCACATGGAATCGGTGAGCTATGTCTTGATTCGACGCCGCTTCTGGTTGAAAAACAGCATCATCGTTGTCCCTGATTATACTCACGTAGTCAGCACTCTCTGGAGCGACGACTTGTGGGTTGACTTTGATTGCAACCCACCAAGCCCTAAGGCTTGGGTGAGGATATGGCAGGTAGTACACCTGTTTTGCCTGATTTGCAAGGACAACATCGCTCATACTGCTCGGAATCCTAGAGCTATGCTTCACCTCGACATTACCATACTTGTCGACACGAGTCCCACTATGAGCATCAAACCAGTCGCACTCGAAAAACACGACTTTAAGTTCTTTGGGGCCATCGAAAATCAACTCTACAATGTTTTGAAGAACACCGTAATAGTCCACTACTTTGTCATCGTCAACATATGAACTTGCCAACACACCACTATTGGTGGTGGCTGCCAATGGTCGACTCTTCTCCAATTTCGCGGTTCGGAAGCGATATCCATTTACATCATAGCGAGTATAGTTTCGGACGGACACAGAGGTATGTGCCATTTGCTGCAAGTCCGGGTGCACAGAGTTTTTGGAAACCTATACAAGTAATTAGTATATGCATTATATCTTCCAAGTCCAAAATTCAAAGATTAAGTATGGACAATGAGAGAACGACAATTACTAACATAATTACGAAACCACTGCACGAAGTTTGGTCCACCTTTCAACCCATCACGTCGAAGATTTTCTAATTGGATGGCCGTAGGTTTACTAGTAGATTTCCAACATTCTTCATCAAACATGCTGGACATATTAGAAACATGGAGATTACACTATAGAAATTATGAGATGAGAAAATGGACGTAACTATGAGGAAAACTTACTCGAACGCCTCCTGTGTGCTGTCAATATTGCTATACATATATAGCATTAGCGTGTTCAAATCTGATGCTTCAATGTGACGTACACTCCCTTTTCCAACTGCTTTACCCGGATTCGCAAAAATTTGAAGGGTGCTTTGGGGTGATTCATTTTCGACATGAAGTCGCACTGAAGGCGCAAACACATTGTTGGCTCGAGCGAAATACCTGGTTGAGAATTGAGATATCTCCTTAAGGGCAAAAGCCTCCGCAATACACCCTTCGACTCTAGCCTTGTTCCGAACAGACGCCCTGAGCTTTTTCAACGCCCTTTCTATAGGATACATCCACCTGAATTGCACTGGTCCGCCTACCAAAGCTTCCCAAGGCAAATGCACAATTAGATGTTGCATCACATTGAAGAATCCTGGCGGGAAAACCTTTTCAAATTTACAAATAAGAATTGGAATTTCTTTCTCAAATTTCTGCATCAACCTCTTCGATACCGTCTTTGCGCATACTTCCCTATAGAAGTAACTCAACTCTGCAAATATGCTCCAAAGCTCATCCTTAAAATAGCCTCGAAACATCACGGGCATCAGCCTCTCCATAATAATATGGTAGTCATGGCTTTTCAAACCGATCAATTTACCGGTCTTCAGATTGACTGCCCGTTTCAGATTTGCCGCATATCGATCTGGAAATTTCAGATTCTTCAACCACTTAAATATTTCTTTCCTTTCATCCGGCTTGAGGCAGTAATCAGCTCGCGGCCTACTTTCATGCCCTTTATCGCTTACTTTCAACTCGAGCATCGGCCTCTTACAAATTTCAGCCATGTCTTTTCTTGCCTTCATATTATCTTTCGTTTTATCAGTCACATCGAAACATGTGCTTATGATGCTTTCAGCAACGTTACGCTCTTGGTGCATCAAGTCTATGTTGTGCGGCATGATCAAGGCTTTTGCATACGGAAGCTCCCATATTGATGAAATATGGGTCCAGTTATGGTCCTCCCCGTAGCCTTGGAACCTATCATTTTCTCCTTGCTTCAGACAAGCATGCCATGCCATTATCTGCGGTGCAGTTTGCCTCTTTGGTGGCCCATTTCTGATTTTGGCTCCACTTCTGAATGCAGTAAGCGAATTCCTGAAATCATGCTTGAATGGAGTCCAACGTCGATGAGCATCAAAGAATGACACTTTCCCACCATGCTTCAATCTGAATGCATCCGTATCATTCATACATATGGGACAGCACAACCGACCATGAACACACCATCCAGACCAATCTCCATACGCCAGCAGATCATGCACTGACCACAAATAAGCAGCGCGCATGGTAAACTCCTTTTCAGTATGGCTGTCATAAGCCTTCACACCTCTCCACAATTGTTTCAGCTCTTCAATTAAAGGGCGAACAAACATATTCAGCTTTGGCCCTGGATGCTCGGGGCCTGGGATGACTAGTGCAAGGAACATGAACTCTTCTTTATTGACCAACTCAGGAGGAAGATTATATGGCACAATGAAGACAGGCCAACACGAGTAAGGGCTTGCACTGGTATTGAAAGGTGTGAATCCGTCCGTCGATAGACCAAGCCGTACACTCCTAGGGTCGTTTGCAAATTCGGGATCAAACTCGTCAAATGCCTTCCACGCATCACCGTCCGACGGATGGACCATTATGTCTGGATCAGTGACGAGACGTACACCATTCTTTGGCCACGTCATATGCAGAGCTATTTCCTTGTTGAGGAACAACCTTGAAAGCCGAGGAATGATGGGCAACCGACGAAGTTGCTTAGCTGCGACCTTCGTAACTACCAATTCACCCTCATCATTTGTCACCTCGACATATCTAGAAGCTTCACAATGCTTACAACGGTCCAGCTTGTCATCCTCCTCAAAGAATAGCATGCAACTGTTGGGACACACGTCGATCTTCTCATATGTCATCCCAAGACCAGCCAACATCTTCTTTGCGAAGTACATATTCTTTGGCAACTTATGATTCTCCGGGAGAACCTCGCCCATCAGTTGGACGATGTCGTTGTAAGCACTGTTTGAAATGTTGTGCTTCGACTTTATCGCCATTAGTCTTGTGAGAGTCCCAAGAACTGACATCTGAGTGTGCTCGTGCAGTCTCTCTTCTCCCGCGGCGAGTAGCCGGAAGAATTCCTGAGCATCGCGTGGAAGCTGCCCCGGCTCCTCAGCGTTCATTTCAACCTCCCTACCAAGATCATGCAACATGTCGTCCATCCTATCATGATCGTCATCAAGTTCCACCTCCGCGTCAACGTGTCTAATAGACTCTCCATGCCGGTACCATACAAGGTAGTTCGGCATAAACCCACTTTTGCAAAGGTGTTTCTCCATTTCTTCCTTCTTCTGAGGCCACTTGTTCTCGCAGCGATTGCAAGGACACTTCACTAGACGACCAGTTGCATCTTTGAAAGCGTGCTCAAGAAAAGCCTTTGTTACACCCATCCATTCATTCGAATGTGCCCCATCCTTTCTCCACCCGTCATACATCACCCTCCGATCACCGTCCATTTCAAAGGCTAAACAAAAGACAAAGAACATCAACGATCGTCCGTGGCTTAGGTGAACTCCCTATTAGGTAAAGGCCCTAAACCCACCCAAGAGTGTAGGCCGATGCTTGTGATTTGTGACGTGTAGCCTACGATTGCCGCGAAATTTCGGCAGCATAACCCCGCTGCTCTCCAAGCACACGCCTGAACATGGTGTGTTGGAGAACAACTGGGTTACACAACCGAAATTCCGCGTCAATCGTAAGGCACATGTCACAAATCACAAGCATCGGCCTACACTCTCAGGCTGTCCAAAATACGTGGACAATTCCGGAACGGCGAACCTCACAAGCCAATGTGACGTTCGCCGTTCCCGAACGGGTGACGCATACGGTTCGCTACGGTTAACGATTAAAACTAAACTCTAAACATTAAAACATAACTCGGAGACAAAATATGAATTTGAATTAAAGCAATAAACAGTTAAACTAATCACAACACGACAAGATGACTAATATAAATTAATGACCTCGGAGCCTCGGCAATTATACTTGCCTGATGGCGAAAATGTGGGCGGGCGACGGCGCAGCTGGGAGACCTTCGCGACGGAGCGGGCGAGCGTGTGGGCGGCG
>CAMDZK010000103.1 GCA_945910665.1 uncultured Peptostreptococcaceae bacterium | reverse complement strand
GAAGGAAGCTCCAGCTGATCGACTTCTCTACATTTAGGGTTTGTCTACACTCTGAGAGAAGATAAAATGTCTTCTCTTTTTTGTTATCTGTGTCATATGTCGAGGTTTAAGACTAAACATGTTCTATTTCTCCTTATTTAGATGTACTTTTAAACCGAACATCCCTAATCGAATCGACAGCTTGGGGTATTTTGTGAGACACGAAGCCATCCTTTAATGATTCCTCGTGTTTGTTCGAAATCGTCTAGGGGCACATTTTTTTATGCAGTATATTTTTCTTGCCCTACATTTATTATTGGCTATTTAAAAATAATTATAGTAAAAGATTCGACAAACGAAAAAATATGTGATATCATCAGTTTACCGGAGAACGATCGCCTGATTGATAACCAAGATCTGCTCATGAAGAACAGAAAGGGATTTGAAATGAAAAGACGAAGATTTCTATGGTTGTGTATGCTATTTATTTTGCCAAGTTTAGTGTATGGACAATACTTAAAGTGGTATACGAGTACGACTTATGTAAAATCAGATCATTCTAATCCACTTTATTATGTAGGTACTGTATCTGTTCGTGGCACCGATTGGATTGGCACTGGCCCATGGCATTACCCTACGTACGCAAAAATAACATACAGTGTTCCAAATTTAATTTGTACAAAGTACACTGACTATGCTCAAGTTGTTTATTCTCAAGGGCAAGGGGATAATATACAACGAATAAAAACAATTACAGTGGATGATTCGTTAAATCCTATCAATTGCAAGACAAGAGTTTATTGGGATATAGGTTTCCGCCAAACGAGTGGATGGGGTCCAACGACTATCGATTTTGAAAGGTCCAAATAAAATGATAGGATCCAAGGCGCGCATTTACACGGTTGGCTTTATTGTCTTTCTTCTGATGTATATTCTGATTTCTTATTTAACTGTATCAGGCAGTTTTCAACAAGTGTATGGATTAACAGTAAACTATGTTGCATTGGAAAATAAAAATAATATAGAAATGTCATGGAATGAGATTCTTACAGTTGATAAGGACACTTCAGTGACAGTAATAGCAGAATATGAAAACGGGGTCATTGGGTTCTATGACCCCTCTTTTCGCTTTGCTTTTCAAAATATGATGCACATGGTAGGAAAAACTCGATATTTAAGCTTGGAAGACTATGTGAACAAGACGAAAGCGGGGATTGTCATTTCTGACTCTCTTGTTTATGATATGGCTGCATGCCAAAGTAGTAAAAATGCATATTTTGATGAGATTCTTTATTGTTCAGACACCATGAGTGCCTTTGGGAACGAAGGAAAAACATCTTTTGCAGTGAACCTTACAGCCATGGATACCCTTGGAAAGCGTGTGTATATTGACACTGTAACAGAGAAGAATGCAGAGTTTTCAAATATTGTTCACAAATTGAAAGCATTGGGTTATGAGAAATTTGATAGTGGTTTCACTTGGGGTAAATTTTTTTCGCATCTTCAAGAAGAGCCGATCGTTTTATCTTGGATGATTCTGTTAGTTATTATCCTCTGTGGTATCTTATGGCTTGCAAGCTATTGGCACTACATTTACCTTGCGCCGGTTTTACGCATCCATTTTTTGCTTGGGGGATCACCTTCTCAAATTTTTCGCAATCAGATTAAAGATTTTTATTTGTTTATTATTTTTGGACTTCCATTGGCTTACGCCTATCATATCGTCCGTCAGAGAACCATTCTTATTGTGAATGCAAATTTACCGATTGCTTTATTATTTTTTGTATTTTCGATTCTTTTCCTTATGATCCTACGCATGGCATTTACTCTTATCTTCGCTAAGAAAGTCAAGCAAAGGAGGAGCTAAAATGGAATCATTAAGATTATTTATAATGGATTTAAAGCGGTATTGGTTTGTGATACTTTGTTCAATTATACTCCTGTTTTCAACCTATTTTGCTTTTATAATTGTCGTGAGCGAATTAAGTTTTAATCAACAGATGACCAATCACAGTTTAATTCAGTTCAAAGTGTACCCTACAAGATATGAAATTCGTATGTCCAGGGATGAGATTTCCCAATGGGTAGACTTAATGGATGAAAATGTCCTCATGCACTACACATCCTCTTATTTTACAAATAAATATAACGCGCCGGTGATTTATGTCTTTGGAAATACATCGCTGATTGGACTCCCTCAATCCAATCAAGTGAAGGGTTATGCGATTAATGCACAAATACCTGAACCATTTGACCTTATTCCTGGGATGACCGTTACATTTCAAACGTATGCACATGACCAAGCTCATCGTCTTGTACCAAATATAGAGGCAGATGAGTATTATGTAATTACGTTTCCGAAACAAGAACAGGAAGTATTGATGGGTGAGATGATGGTCGACAATGTATATGTGCAATTGGCGCAAAATACATGGGTAAATAGCACCAAAAAAGAAAAAATAGAAGAAGTGCATGCTTTTTATGATGGAATTGATGGCTTCGGTGTAGCTCCTATAGAAAATATACAAATAGAAGGGGATCAAATTGCTTACAACTATATTTATTTTAATTGGATTCCTTTTTTCGTTTGCCTACTGGGACTTTTCGTTTTAACTCTTTGGATTCTCATGCAGGGGATGATGCGTGAACTCACACGCGAATTTGCCATTCGACGTTTACACGGCGCTTCCCTAGTTCAGTTGGCCTTACGAAATATCCTTTTGTATTTGGTGATCTTCGGGATTGGAGCATTGGCGATTTGGATGTACATGGGAAATTATTTGATCTATAAAGGTCTTTTATTTCCAATGCTCATCAGTACTATTCTGGTTTTTACTCTCTATTCATTGAGCGTTTTTTATAAAATTCAACGACTTCATTTATTGCAATTAATTCGAGGTGAAAAAGCATGAAACTTGTTTTAGAAAATGTAGAGAAATTTTATATGGTAAAACAAAAGAAGAACCCAGTGCTCAAAGATTTACACTTAACGATAGAATCAGGTACCCACATGTATATTCGAGGCGTTTCGGGAGTGGGGAAATCGACTTTATTGAACATAATAGGTCTTATTGATGACCAATTTGAAGGAAGCTATACAATTGATGGGAATGACGTAAAAAAGCTGAACGAAAAAGAAAAATCTACTTTACGATGTGAAGGATTTGGATATGTCTTTCAAGAATATGCTTTAATAGAAGAAGATAGTGTCTATGAAAATATTAAAGTACCTCTTGTTTATTCGACTATTAAGAGAAAATATTTCAAAGAACGCATTGATGAAATTTGTGTTAAAGCGGGGTTACAACATTATCTAAAAACACCGGTAAAACAGTTGTCAGGTGGAGAAAGACAGCGTGTCGCGGTTGCACGTGCATTGGTCAATAGCCCAGAAGTAATTTTAGCGGATGAAGCGACAAGCAATTTAGATAGTGAGACAACTCAAATTATTTTGGATTTAATTCATACCTATGCAAAGGACAAAACGCTTATATTTGTAACACATGATATTGCACGTAACTTTAGAGGTTTTGGAGAAATTTACCAAATGGAAAATGGAATTCTTCTGAAATCTTAAACTATTCCCTGATGTCTAAGGGTACATCAACTTAAATGTTATCGGTGTTATTTGTGTGATGGTTCTTTTCTTATCATCAAACATTGTCTATACACAAGTGAGCCAGAATTGGGTAAATTCATATGCGTGGTCAGTAAGACTTTTAAATGATTAATTAATAAAGGAGAAGATATATGAGAAAATTGTTAGTATTTTTTCTAGGGTTTATGATGCTGTTCCAACCTAACCTGGTCAATGCATCAGACACAGAAGCTGTTCCATTAATTTATCCAAAAGAAGGAACAGAGGTTATGGTGGGCGAGGGAATGCTTATTACTGGAGGTTCAGCAGAAGTCAAAGAAAACTCTACACTATTATTTGAGCTTGAAGACGGACGTAAGATTTCTGTGGGTTCTATTGAAAGTTATGAGAATCCTGGGCATTATTACTTTTATGTCTTTCCAAATGAAGGTGGTTTATGGAAAGCCCTAGAATTTGATGGACAACCGCTTGGCGATGCGTCATTCGAGATTCGCGCGTTTGAGACAATGCAAGATTATTATGCGTTTTATCAACGTCCAATGCCAGATATTGAAACTAAAGTTGAACGAATTGCTGGTGAAAACCGTTATGAAACAGCATCAGAATTGTATAAAAATAGCGGAACAAGCCAAGCAGCAGTGATTGCTTCCGGGGAAAATTTTCCAGATGCATTGTTTGGAGGACCGCTGGCAGCGGAATTAAATGCGCCTCTTTTACTCACACCTAAGAACACACTTCATCCAGAAGTCATTAATCGATTGAACGAGATGGATACACGTGATGTATATCTTCTAGGAGGAGAGCATTCGATTTCTGAGAATGTAGAAAAGGAATTGGTCAACCTTGGATTACATGTACAACGCATTGCTGGACAAAATCGTCGTGAAACGGCTGGGCAGATAAGCGTTTTATCTGCGCAAATTCATGGAATTAAAATTGTTCCAGATGCTGCAGTACTGGTTGACGGTCAACATTTTCCTGATGCGTTAACTGCGGCTCCCTTTGTCCATGCCTTAAGAATGCTCGATGAATATCGCTATTTTCTTCCATGTGCGAATGGTCCATTGGATAAAGAAGGGATAACGGTAATCGGGGGGCCAAATTCTGTGCCAATGCATAAAAACGAGTCGCGAATCTATGGAGCAAACAGATATGAAACAGCGTTAGAGGTAGCAAAAGCATTTCGAACGCAACTCAAAGTAGAACCACATAAAATTTTCTTAGTGAGCGGGGACAATTATCCTGATGCATTAGCAACGGGGCCAATCGCGGCGACTGAATCCGGAGTAATTTTGTTAACGACTAAAGACCGTTTGTATCCTGGTGTTAAAGAGTATATTGAAGAAAACAGACAACACTTGCAAAATATTATTATCGTTGGCGGAGAATCATCCATTCATAAATCAGTTGAGCAAGAAGTTATATCCATGATCGAACAATAATATGACTGAAGAGAGGACGCACACGCGCCTC
>CAMDZK010000102.1 GCA_945910665.1 uncultured Peptostreptococcaceae bacterium | reverse complement strand
GCCCAATTTGATGCACTTCAAATTGGATGCAATGGACCGCCACTTTTGCGAAGCAAAAAGTTCACTCGTCGGAAGACGAATCTCACTTCGACCGAAGGGAGAAATATCATTCACCGAAGGTGATTTATGGTATAGTAATACCGAGGTGTTTCTATTGAAATTCCATACTTTTGGTAATCCCAACAATCCAGTTCTCCTCCTCATCCATGGTCTTCTCATTCCATGGCAAATTTGGATTCCTAAAATTGAAGAATTAATGAACGACTATTATCTCGTTGTGCCTGCGTTAAATGCCCATGTGGAAGATGAAGCCACGGAGTTCATTTCCACAGAAGCTGAAACGGAAGAGATTGAAGCCTACCTTCTTTCCCATGTGGGACGAGAGATTGAAGGAATCTACGGAATTTCCATGGGGGCAATTATAGCCAATGAACTATTTTGCAAACAAAACTTACGGATTAAGACCCTGTTTTTGGATGGTCCTCCTCTGATTCCCGTGCAAAAGATTTTTGGAAAGGCCGCTCATGGTTTTTATTACAGCCTGATCCACTTATCAAAGCGAAGAGATCCTTTTGTTTTACGTAAACTAGAAAAACTTTTTTTGCCTGTACAATACATGCCCTTTTATTTCAAAATCGTGGATCAAATGTCCGATGAATCCATTAAAAATCTCATCAAAGCAAACAGCAGAAACCAGTTAGATTTTTGTCGGGATACCCACCATACGCAAATCATCTTTCTCTATGGATCTCGATTCACCGATATTCTCTCAAAAGCATCTGTGGAATCTGTCCTCACGCATTATCCGACAGCGCGCGTGATCCGCTTTGATGGATACCATCACGCTCATCTATGTTTACACGAAGATGAAGAGTGTATCCACGTGATCCGAACATTTCTTTAGGAGAGCGCATGCAAAGAATTTACTTTTTCGCATTTATCATTAGCATCATACTTTCAACTTTTCTTCAAAAAAAATCCGCCGCTCTTCATAAAAAGGGCAGCGAATTTCGTGTACCATTTCTTGTGGCCATCATTCTACTCATCGTGGCCGCAGTGAGTTTGTATCTTGCGTTTTTGACAACGCCGCAATAATTAACCTCTCAACGTCGCGATGACGCGATTGGGATTTTGTAAGAGTTCGAGAGCGTCTGTAATCGTCTGCACAAAAATATCTGTGACCGACAAGAGTTTACTACACGTGCCCTCCCGACCCACTACTGCAATGGACAACGCTGCTAACTCGCACATCGGCATATCATTTCGGCCATTGCCTATGGCGATACAATTATCCTCACCCAATTCACGAAGCACGCGTACTTTTTCTGCGGCAGCTTCTGCTGATGGAAAAGTTCGGAGGAGCACCGGCATGTCCTCCAATTCCTTGGCAGCGGAACCATTGGTATCTGCAGTGAGCACATAGATGGTGTATTCACGGCTCAACTTTTTCATTATTTCTCGTATTTCTTCTGAAATTTTCCCATCCATTGCAATTGTTCCATTAAAATCGAGCAATAAATTCATCGCGTGAATTTCTTTAAAGCCTGGTATTTGCATATTTTCTCCTAATCGTGTCTTTTATTTTTCTAATTCTCTTTTTTCCTGACACAATGGCCCACCAATACAAGGGACGTCTTGTTCTTCGATGTCCCAAATTTCTGACGCGTATTCTTTAATCGTACGGTCGGCAGAGAATTTCCCTACGTTGGCCAAGTTTTTCAGGCATTTTTGCGCCCAAGTTCTTTGGTCACGATAGGCCTTGTCCACTTCCATCTGTGCTTCTTTATAGGCTTTAAAATCTTCCAATACATAATATTGGTCAGGTCGGTCCCCGTTGTTTGAACGTACGAGACTATTGTACAGTTCTAAGAACATGTAACTGCCCGCGTCATTTAAATCGTTCCCCATCAGTGAGTCGACGACACGACGCACGTCTTCTTGTTCATTGTAGACTTTCACTGGATCATAGGTGCTGGCCATCTCTCGTAGTTCTTCCACAGTACGTCCAAAGATAAAGTTGCTTTCAATGCCCGCTTCTTCTACGATCTCAACGTTGGCGCCATCCATCGTTCCGATAGTCGGTGTTGCGTTGAGCATAAATTTCATATTGCCCGTACCAGAGGCTTCTTTTCCGGCAGTGGAAATTTGTTCTGAAATATCAGCCGCTGGGAAGAGTTTTTCCGCATAGCTTACCCGGTAGTTCGTGACAAAGACAACTTTTATTTTTCCGCCAATGCTTTCATCATGATTGATGACTTTTGCAATTTCGTTGATATATTTGATGACCCCTTTGGCTCTAAAGTATCCAGGCGCTGCTTTTCCTCCAAATATAAAAGTTCTTGGAACCATGTCTAGATCTGGATTTTCTTTTAAGCGCAAATATAAGTCCCAAATGTGGAGTGCGTTTAAGAGCTGGCGTTTGTATTCGTGAATTCTCTTAATTTGAATGTCAAAAATACTATTTGGATCAATATCGATATGCTCTACTTCTTTAATATAGGCAGCGAGCTCTTTCTTCTTCTCAAGTTTGATGTCTTGAAGACGCGTGAGAACTTCGTCGTCTTCCATAAATTTCTCTAAACCTTTGAGCTGCTCTAAGTCTGTCACCCAATCTTCGTTCCCCAAAAGCTCTGTAATGAATGATGATAATTGTGGATTTGCAAATTTGAGCCAACGTCTAGGCGTAATGCCGTTGGTTTTATTGACAAATTTGTCCGGATACAATCTGTACCAATCAGAAAGAGTTTCTGATTTCAAAATTTCCGTGTGGAGAGCCGCAACGCCATTGACTTTCTTGCAACCGTGGAGAGCGAGATGCGCCATGTGGACCATGCCGTCTTTGATGATACGCATTCGATTGATTTGATCGGTATGGTAACTGATGTCTTGCATTTCATCCACAAAGCGTTTGTCGATTTGCGTGATGATGTAATAGCAACGAGGCGATACTTCTTCCACAATGTCTGTGTCCCATTTCTCCATCGCTTCTGAGAGAATTGTATGATTTGTAAAAGCGAAGGTCTTTGTGACGATGCGCCACGCTTCAGACCACTCCAAATGCTCTTCGTCGAGTAACACGCGCATGAGTTCCGCCAAGGCGATGACAGGATGCGTATCGTTTAGTTGAATAGCATGATATTTGGCGAATTCTTGCATGTCTCCCCCGCGTTTTTTAAAGCGGGCGACCATGTCTTGAATCGATGCACTGACAAAGAAATACTGTTGTTTGAAGCGAAGGACTTTCCCTGAACGTTGCATATCATTTGGGTACAATACGCGGGTGATATCTTCTGCTCGGTTTTTTTCTTCTAAGGATGCGTCGTATTCAAAGTTATTGTATTTTGTAAAATCAAAAGGTTCCATGGGTTCTGCTTGCCACAGACGAAGGGTATTCACCGTATTCGTTTGAAAGCCCACAATGGGAATATCATAAGGCACGGCGCGAACCGTAGAGCCACCAAAGCGCACGAGCACACTTTCCGATTCTTTTCTGAGACTCCATGGGTCGCCATTTCTCAGCCAATCGTCCCCTTCTTCTTTTTGGAAGCCATTTAAGAAAAGTTGGCGGAAAATCCCTTGGGAATAGCGCACGCCATATCCCATAAGGGGAAGGTCACAAGTGGCGGATGCTTCCATGAAGCAGGCAGCCAGTCTTCCCAAGCCTCCATTTCCTAAGGCGGCGTCGTATTCCACTTCTTCAATGTCTTTAAAATTCAACCCTAACTCTTCAATAAAAGAACGCACGTCTTCATCTAAGGAAAGGTTGACGATATTATTTCCTAAGGAACGTCCAATAAGAAATTCTAGGGACATATAATAGGCACTTTTCCCTTCTTGGAACGTCGTTTCAGAAGATGCCCAGTTGTCCGCTAACATACTCATAATCGTGTCAGCTAAGGCGTAGTATTTTTCTTTCGTACTTGAAGTTTCGATTGTTTTTGCAAAGCGAAGCTTTAGCATTATTTCGAAGTTTTGTTGTAATGTTTCTCGTTTCATCCTTTTCTCCCAAACCATAGTGTTCGTTCTTTGAGTTTATTTGCAATTGTATCATTTAATGCGCCTTTTTCCATGCGCCACTTCCAGTTTCCTCCTACGGTGCCCGGTTCATTCATGCGCGCTTCTTTTCCTAAAAACAGGAGATCTTGCACTTGGAATATGGCCGTGTTTGCTACAGAACTCATAGCGCCACGGATAAATCCCCAGTTTAATCCTTCTTCTTCTGTGAGATTAAAATAGTGGGTTGCATATTCACGCTCATAGGCTGGTGTTTCTTCGAACCATTGTTTTAACGTTTGATTGTCATGACTGCCGATATAGACAATTTCATCCCGTGCGTGTTTATGCACGAGAGCATCGGAGTCCATATTGCCTCCAAAGGAGAATTGAAGGACTTGCATCCCCGGATAACGGGAATTTTTTCGAAGTTGCACGACGTCTTCTGTCATATAACCTAAATCTTCTGCGATAATGTCAAAACCAGGGAATGTATCATTTACTTTTTTAAAGAGTGCAGCCCCAGGAGCCTTGATCCATTGTCCTGTTGCGGCTGTTTTTGACCCAGCTGGGATTGCCCAATAGGCTTCGAATCCTCTAAAATGGTCAATGCGTAGCACATCGTATAATTTTGCCACGCCCTCTAATCGACTGAGCCACCAAGCAAAGCCTTCTGCTTCGTGTTTTTTCCAATCATAGAGAGGATTTCCCCATAACTGCCCTTCATCCGTAAAGGCATCGGGAGGAACTCCACCTACGAGTGTAGGATTTCTGTCTTTATCTAAGTGGAATAAATGAGGATGCGACCAAATTTCCGCCGAATCCATCGCGACGTAAATGGGGATATCACCGATAATACGAATGCCTTTTTCGTTGGCGTATTCTTTCAATTTTTTCCACTGTTCGTAAAATTTATATTGAACAAAAATATGGTACAGCAGTTCTTCTTTATGCTCTTCCATAAAAGTCTTCATAGCTTCTTCTTCACGTAAGCGAAGTGAATTTTCCCAATCTTCCCAAGATTTTTCGCCTTGATTGGACTTAATTGTCATGTATAAAGCAAAATCAGCAAGCCACGCTTTTTGTTCTTCTTGGAAGATG
>CAMDZK010000101.1 GCA_945910665.1 uncultured Peptostreptococcaceae bacterium | reverse complement strand
AAAGGCGCGCCAAAGGACTTTTCTAAAACAACATTTCGTCCTTTAGGACCTAAGGTTACTTTCACTGTATCTGCTAATGTATTGATTCCTTTTTCAAGGCCAGTTCTAGCATCTGCTGCAAATTTAATTTCTTTTGACATAGACTTCCTCCTATTCTTCTACCACGGCAAGAACATCGGTATAGCGGACGATAATGTACTCTTTTCCATCGACTTTCACTTCCGTGCCAGCAAATTTACCATAAAGCACTTTGTCCCCAATTTGAATCATTCCTTTGAGTTTTTCATTATTTTCAAATTCATCTCCAACGGCACGAACCACTGCGAACTGTGGTTGCTCTTGGGCAGATTGTGGTAATACAATCCCAGAAGCGGTTTTTTCTTCTGCTTCTACTTTTTCAATGACGATACGATTTCCTAAAGGTCGAATGTTCATAACTACCTCCATTTTATTTTCATATTATTAGCACTCGTTCATGTCGAGTGCTAATGTATGTCTCTATCTTAAACCAAAACGGAAAATATTGCAAGTTTATCGTCCGATTTTGTGTTCTTTCCCATAATAAAAAATAAGTTGCTGAATATATCCTGCGCGGGTTCCAAAACGCATCATTGCATCCTCAAATACTTCTTTTTTCGTCGCTGGCCTTTCAAAATACAAGGATTGCATCGCTCGATGCATCCATACATCCACAGGAAATACATCTGGCTTTTGGTAGGCGAAGAGCAAAATGCAGTCGGCAACTTTAGGGCCAACACCTGGCAGTTGCATCACATATTTTCTCGCCTCATCGGTAGATAAAATCAATGGCTTCTCGAGATCAAATTCTCCCATAAGAATCATCTGCACCGTTTTTTCTAGATATTGATCCCGGTATCCCGTATGGATTTCTTCTCGATACATGGGCGCTGTGACATGGGAGAGTTGTTCAGGGGTTGGAAAAGCGTATATGCCTTCTGCAAGTGGGTCTCCATAGTGTTCAGACAGGGCGTGAATCGCCCCTTGGATTCGTTTGAAGTGATTATTCGCAGATAAAATAAAGCTGATAATCGTCAAGAAAGGATCTTGACCAAGGAGAGTAAGCCCTTCCCCATAGGCGAATATCTCTTGGAGTTCAGGAAATTCCCCTTCTTGAATCTCATTTTCATGGGAACCAATGCGTAGGAACTCTTCCCATGGACCATCGACTATGAGTGTAGATTCCTTCTCCCCTTGTATTCCTTTGAAAATCTGCCCACGGTGTACCATCATGTATTCACCATCTTTTTCATACCAGTGAAAGTATTGTCCGCATTCGAGAGTCTTTTTTAAATCAAAAATTTGATTGTCTACAGTAATTTTTTTCATACATAAAAAAGGCAGATTGCTCTGCCTTTTTCCTAGCTTCTCTTATACCCAGCCTCTTAATTTCATGACATCTGCAACTTTTTTAACAGAGATCATGTACGCTGCTTTACGAACAGGTACATCGTATTGGTTTTTAAGCGCCCAAATGTCTTGGAATGCTTTCACCATTGCTTCTTCTTCTTTTTGTTCAACTTCTGCTTCAGACCAGTAGTAACCGTAGAGGTTTTGTACCCACTCAAAGTAAGATACAGTTACACCACCAGCGTTGGAGAGGATATCTGGAGTTAAAACGATTCCGCGTTCGTTTAAGATTTCGTCTGCTTCTGGAGTAGTAGGACCATTCGCTGCTTCAACAACAAGTTTTGCATTGATTGCTTTTGCTTGTTCTACGTCGATTGCATTTTCTAATGCTGCAGGCACGACGATGTCAGCTTCTGTTTTCCAGAATTCTTCGAGTGTCATTTTCTTCGCGCCTGGGAAGTCAACAAGATTTCTGTGCTCGTTCATATATGCTTCCATCTCTTCGAAGTTTAAGCCTTCTTCATTGTAGATTGCATAAGTACCATTTTTAGGTTCCCATTCAGCAAGTGCAGTGATTTTAGCACCTAATTTGATTAAGTTTTTCACTGTGAAACGTCCGACGTTACCAAAACCTTGAACAATGACGTTTGCGCCGTTTAAGTCAATTCCTAATTCACGAGCAGCTTCTCTTGCGATGACAGCAACACCAAATCCAGTTGCTTCGTTACGTCCTTTGGATCCGCTGAACTCAACAGGTTTTCCTGTAAATACACCAACTTCGTCTTTCCCAGTGATTTTTACGTATTCATCAACCATCCAAGACATGATTTGACCGTTTGTATTTACGTCTGGAGCTGGGATGTCAATTTTTTCACCTAAGTATTGGAACATGCCGCGAACAAAGCCACGGGAGAGTTGTTCTAATTCATTTGCAGAAAGTTTGGAAGGATCGACTGTAATTCCACCTTTTGCTGCGCCGTAAGGAATTCCAACAACACCACATTTGAATGTCATCCAAATGGAAAGAGCTTTAACTTCGTCCAAGTTTACAGCTGGATGGAAGCGTAATCCACCTTTTCCTGGTCCAATTGCATTGTTGTGTAATGAACGGTAGGCTTTAAAAGTTTTCACTGTTCCGTCATCCATTTTAACTGGAATGGAAATTTCGATGACGCGTTGTGGCTCTTTTAAGAGCTCATAGTAGCTTTCTTCAAGTCCGAGTGCATCACAAGCTGCTTTTACTTGTTGCTGCGCATTTAAAAGCGGATTGTTTTTTTCGTTTGACATAAAATCTTTACCTCCTAAAATTTTACTGCTTTATCTTATCCTATCATTGTAAACTATATTTTTCAAGCGTTTTCCTGTTTTCATTGCAAAAAGTTTATCTCTTGTTATGATAAATTATTTCGAAAAAAATCTAGGAATCCTCTGCTAAGTCCATCCACTCTTCGTACTGTATTTCTAGCTGTTCTTCAAGCTGATGTCTTTTTTTAACCAGCGCTTCCAATTGCATAGGCAAAGAATAAATCTCTTGTCCGTTGAGCTCCCCATCGATTTCTTGGATTGCTTCTTCGATTGCTCGGATTTCCTTTTCCTTTTCTCGTTTTAGCGCTTCTCTTTCCCTCGATTTTTTTCGCGACTCCCGCTCTTTTTTCTTTTCTTTCTTTTCTGCGGTCTTATTTTGGACACCTTCTTCTACTTCTACTTCTGGTTTCGATTTTTCTAAATAATAGGCGTAGTTTCCTATATATGAATCCATCACTCCATCGTGGAGATGGAAAATTCTCGTAGCAATGCGATTTAAAAAGTAGCGATCATGGGAGATAAAAAAAAGTGTACCTGTAAACGCCAAACAAGCGGACTCGAGCGCTTCTTTGGATTCAATGTCCAAATGGTTCGTCGGTTCGTCTAAGAAGAGCGTATTTGCACCGGAAAGCATGAGTTTGCAAAGCTGAACCCGTGCTCGCTCTCCCCCGCTCAAATTCTCAATTTCTTTGAAAATGTCATCCCCATAGAAAAGAAAGGAGGCCAGTATATTGCGCATTTCACCGACCGTTTTCTTGGGTGCAATATCCCACACTTCATCGAGTATCGTGTTGTCTTGTGATAAATCTTGTTGCTCTTGGGCGAGAAACCCTAAATGCACGCCAGTACCAAAGGTAAAATCTCCTTTGAGTGGTCTTTCTTTTTGCTGCAAAATCCGAAATAGCGTCGTTTTTCCCGTTCCGTTGGGTCCAATTAGACCAATGCGCTCACCCTTCTGGACTGAAAAGTTCAAATCGTCAAAAAGACATTTTTCACCATAGGCCATCGACAAACCTTCGACTGCTAGCACATCTTTTCCCGATTCTCTGACGGGGTCAATGCGCAAACGCATGGATTTATTCTCATGGATCGGCGCATCAATCCGCTCCATTTTCTCAAGCATACGCCTTCTTGCGCGGGCTTGAATAAATTTTTTATTTCCATAGGCTTCAAAGCGACGAATGATTTCTTCTTGCCGCTTGATTTCCTTTGCTTGGTTTTCAAAGGCAGCTGTTTGAATTTCCATAGCTTTTTTGTACTTATCCATAAAAACCGTGTAATTGCCGTCAAACGAAGTCATTTGCTCTTGCAAGAAGGCAATGCGCGTCGTAATTGCATCGAGAAAATAGCGGTCGTGGGATATAACTAATACTGTCCCTTTATATTCCTGTAAGAAATTCTCCAACCACTGGACAGCGTCAATATCCAAATGGTTTGTCGGTTCGTCAAGTAATAGTATATTGGGATTCTCCAAAAGCAGCCTTGCCAAAAGGACCCTCGATTTTTGGCCACCAGAAAAAGTTTGTACTTGTTGTGTAAACTCTTCTTCAGAAAAGCCAAGTCCGCGCAAAACACCGCGAATCTTTGATTCGTACTGGTATCCTTCTAACGCTTCGTAGCGGTCTATCGCCTTTTGATATTCCATGAGAAGTTCTTCATTTTCATTCTCTATTGAAATCCTGTGCGTTAAGGTTCGAATCAACTCTTCCAAAGCTAACACTTCTGCAAACATAGAAAGACAAGCATCCCACAGGGTTGTCTTCTCCGTGAATGCCGCGTGTTGTTGTAAGTAACCAATGGTGCTCGTTTTCGCCTTTTGGACACGTCCACCGTCGGGCTCAAGGTCTCCTGCCAGGATGCGCATAAGCGTCGTCTTACCACTTCCATTGTTTCCAATGAGACCAACGCGCTCACCCTCATTTAAATGAAGGGAAATATCCGAAAGAACTTGCTCGACTCCAAAGGATTTCTCTATATTTTGTGCCGCTAATACGATCATAGTTTCCCCTATCGTTCTTGTTTTCTACAAAAAGAGAGCTTGTCTCCAACGGTACGTTAGAAACAAGCTGTGTTTAATGCGTCAATCAATTTTTCCTAGCGAGGGATATAGTCGCTTGGGTTATTGATGTAGTAAGTCAATGTAAAGAGTGAATCGTTTAAATGTACATTTTCAACGACAACATTGTCTGGTACTTTTAAGTCGATCGGAGCGAAGTTCCAAATGCCCTTCACGCCTGCTTCTACCGCCGTATCTGCAATTTCTTGTGCCGCTCCAGCAGGAACTGTAATAATGATGATTTCAACATTTTCTTTATTGATAAACTCACCCAAGTTCTTCATGTCATAAATTGGCGTTCCGTCGAAATCCGTGCCCACTTTACGTTCGTCTGTATCAAACATCGCGCGAATTTTAAATCCAAGTCCGTCAAACTTCTTATATTGCGCCAAGGCACGTCCAATATTTCCAGCACCAATAATCACCGCGTTGTAATCTTTGTTGATGCCGATGATGCGTTCGATCTCCCCGCGAAGTTCTTCGACATTGTAACCGTA
>CAMDZK010000100.1 GCA_945910665.1 uncultured Peptostreptococcaceae bacterium | reverse complement strand
AAAAAACCTTGGGCACCTGTTCACCTTCCCATCGACATGATTTCCGCTCATGTCTGTCGTAAAAGACATATTGCGTACTTGTCTCTGGGTTCCAACATGGGTAACCGGGAAGAGATGCTCGAGAGAGCATTGGATTTAATCTCCGATGATATGACGAAAATTTTGAAACGTTCTAGTATTATCGAGACAAAAGCATGGGGCTTGGAAGACCAACCTGACTTTTTAAACATGGCGATAAAAGTAGAAACTCTTTTAGAACCTTTAGCGCTCCTACATCATGTACAAAAGATAGAAAACGAGCTAGGTCGAGTTCGAAAGGAACATTGGGGTCCTCGTGCGATTGATGTGGACATTCTCTTTTATGACCACGTACGATACTTTACCGATGAACTGATTATCCCACATCCATATATAGAAGAGCGTTCCTTTGTGCTCGATCCCATGATGGAATTAGCACCTCATTATATTCACCCCGTATTAAACCGTTCCATGCGCTATCTACAAAAGAAAAACCAAGAGGAGTCTACCCGCTAGACTCCTCTTTTTTAATAACTTTTTAGATCTATGTTTTCTACTTTTTCGTATCCTCGCACCGCTTCAGCCACGCGCGCTGCAAAGAGATGTTCTTTAATTGTGTGGACACGGATGGCTTCCACGCCTTTGTACGCGGCAATAGCAGAAAATGCGGACGATGCTAAATCACTATTCGCCCGACCTTCTGCTGTTTTTAATTTGGAAGGATAGCCTAATTCATCGACAATGCGCATGATGAATCGTTTTCTCGAGACCCCCAAATACGCAAAATACTCCCTGTCGTGAATCGAGTCGATTTTATGAATCAACTCGATGTTTTCTTTTGCCGTGAGGCCAAAACCAATGCCTGGATCCAACATCAATTGTTCTTTTTTTAGTCCAGCAGCAAAAGCTTTTTCTATCGATGCATCAAAATAGGTATGCATAAGAGTGTGGATATCTACATTTTCGAACGCTTTAATTTCTTCTTGTGTAAAAGGCTCTTTTACACAAAAGCGGGGGAAGGCTTTTGAACTCGTAAGGTTTGGTCGGGCAAGGACAGGGTTAAACATGAGGATGGCACCAGTATTGTGTTTAGCAACGACTTGAGCCATATTTGGATCTCCTAAAAAACCCGTAATGTCGTTTACGATATCTGCTCCTGCAGCTAAGGCAGCGTCCGCTACTTCTGCTTTCCACGTATCGATGGAGATAATAACATCCATTTCTTCTTTAATTTTTCGAATGACTGGCACCACTCGGCGAATCTCTTCTTGAATTTCCACAATGGTACTGGAAGGACGTGTCGATTCGCCCCCAATATCGAGCATATTCGCACCTTCTTTGAGAAACTTATGTGCCCTAGCAAAGGCTTTTTCCAGTGAATTATACTCTCCACCGTCAGAGAAAGAATCCGGTGTCACATTGATGATTCCACAAATCAAGGTAGGACCATTGGAATATAGGGTATGATTCTTATACGTAAATGACCGCATTTTTAGCTCCTTTTCATTAATCTCTCTTCATTGTAGGGGCGAAAGTGGTTTTGGTCAAATAAAAGAATGGAGTTATACCAGCTTTTATAGAAATAATGATCGGGCACAATACACCAATAATAGTGCCATCACAGTATTTGTGATTTTTCCATGTTCTGTGAACAATTTTTTAAAAATACTACCAAAAACCATCCAACATACCGTAAAGAAAAATCCAATAAAGGAAAGGATTATTGCAAAACCAAGGAGTCCAAGTGGTTCACGAATATAATTCTCCTAAAAAACATAATGTATTATATGTTTCATTCTTTATTGTTTCAAAGAATGTTTTTGTGATTTGACGTACAGATTTAATACGGGAAACATCCTATACTAGAGTCAAATGGAGGGGGAAGAGATGCAAAAACATATTTTACAAAATAAAAACCGAATCGCCTTTGGTTCAGGCATTTTGATTCTTCTGGCATTTTTTATTCACTTGGTATTAAAACGTCCAGATGTAGCGGAATTGTTCTTAATAGTAGCTTCAATTATTGGGATTCTTCCCATTGCGATTCAAGCCTACCAAGCATTGCGGGTAAAGGTTGTGAGTATCGATGTACTCGTCACGGTCGCAGTGGCAGGAGCATTTCTTATTCAAAACTATGAAGAATCTGCCATTGTCACATTTCTCTTTTTGTTCGGTGGCTATTTAGAACAAAGAACCTTAACAAAAACAAGATCTGCTATTCAAGAACTTGTGGCACTTGCACCCGAACGAGCACTCTTAGAATTTGCCGATGGAGAAACTGAAGAGGTCGATGTAGATGACATAGATATTGGTGATATCCTCATCGTAAAAACAGGGGATAAAGTACCTGTCGATGGGAAAGTGCTCACAGGGGAAGGGCACGTGAACGAAGCGAGTATTACAGGCGAACCGTTGCCTGCGAAAAAAATGAAGGGTGCGCAAGTCTTTGCGGGTACAATTTTAGAGAATGGTACCCTGCGTGTGGAAGCAGAACGAATTGGTGAAGATACGACCTTTGGGCGTATTATCGAGCTTGTGGAAGAGGCGCAAGATTCTAAATCGGAAGCGGAGCGCTTTATCGATTCCTTTTCCAAATACTATACACCAGCGGTTCTTCTCATTTCTCTTATCGTGTACCTTTTTACCAAAAATTTAGAACTGGCCATTACCATTCTCGTCTTGGGATGTCCAGGCGCTCTTGTGATCGGAGTTCCCGTATCCAATGTGGCAGGCATCGGAAATGGCGCACGCCATGGAATTTTGCTCAAAGGGAGTGAAGTCATCCACGACTTTAGTCGTGTCGATACAATCCTTTTTGATAAGACAGGAACGCTAACAGAAGGAAATCCCAGTGTTTCTGACGTTACCCTTCTCACTGAAGACGATGCCCTTTTACCCGCTCTCGTGAGTGTGGAAAGGGAATCCTCCCATCCATTGGCTCAAGCGATTGTACGCCACTTTCCAGACGTTAAACAGGCGCCTGTTACTGACACACATGTAGTACAAGGTGGAGGTGTCGTGGCTACGGTAGATGGCCGTCATATGGCCGTAGGAAATGCATTCTTAATGGATTCTGAAAAAGTGGAACTCTCGTCAGATGCTTGCGATAAAATTCATGCTTTGGAAAGAAAAGGCCATTCGATTGTCCTCGTAGCGATCGATGGAACGCTCGGTGCAATCCTAGGTATTCGCGATGCAATTCGCCCTGGGATGAAAGAAAAGCTCCAAGAGTTAAAACAACTAGGAGTGAAGCACTTGATTATGCTCTCTGGGGACAACCAGGGAACGGTGGATATTGTCAAAGAAGAGCTTGGTCTTACGGAAGGCTATGGAAATCTACTCCCAGAAGATAAAGCAGCGTTCACGAAAAAATTGGTTGCAGAAGGTCGAATGGTTGCCTTTGTAGGTGATGGTATCAACGATAGTCCGTCGCTGGCCACAGCGCAAGTTGGTATTGCCATGGGTGGCGGTACCGATGTCGCCATCGAAACATCGGATGTTGTCTTGATGAATTCTGATATGGGTCGGTTACCCCATGCAATGGGATTAGCGAAAGCGACGGCTCGAAATATGAAACAAAACATGGTGATTGCCATTGGTGTCGTGCTGGTTCTTATGGCGAGTTTAATCTTTAGTGATTGGATGAATATGTCTATTGGTATGTTTGTCCATGAAGGAAGTATTTTAGCGGTAATTTTAAACGGTATGCGTTTGTTAGGATATAAAAAATAGGAGGAGAAACATGAAAAAAGCAACGTTACAATTAGAAACACTCACTTGCCCATCTTGCCAACAAAAGGTGGAGGCTGCAGTGAAAAGTGTACGAGGTGTGGAGGAAAATAGCATTAAAGTTCTCTTTAATGCCAGCAAAGTGAAATTTGATTTTGATGAGAGCATTGCATCCTTAGATGATGTGGAAGATGCCATTGAAAAAGTTGGATTCACCGTGGAAAGTGCGAAGGCACGTTAGGAGAATATGATGCGAAAACACATTAAAAATAACGTCAGTTGGGTTGGTTATATCGATTGGGAACTCACAACATTTCATGGGGATGATTACTCCATCAATAACGGATCAAGTCAAAATGCATATTTGATTGAAGAAGAAAAAACAGTTCTGATTGATACTGTATGGACACCCCATAAAGATGGCTATGTTG
The DNA here is from genome assembly GCA_945910665.1 of uncultured Peptostreptococcaceae bacterium. Lineage (GTDB taxonomy): Bacteria > Bacillota > Clostridia > Tissierellales > Peptoniphilaceae > JAAYQA01. Next base: position 1,077 of record CAMDZK010000100.1, on the reverse strand, counting down.
AAAACTTGAAAAAAGAAATCGACTTGAATAAAGTGGATTACGTCATCGTAAACCATGGGGAAGTGGACCATGCAGGCGCTCTCGTTTCTTTGATGAAAGAAATACCAAATGTACCGATCTACTGCACTCAAAATGCTGTAAACTCTCTAAAAGGACAGTTTGGTGATTTAGGATGGAACCTGAATGTCGTAAAAACAGGTGATTCTTTGGATATTGGCAACGGTAAACAACTCGTCTTTGTTGAAATGAGAATGCTCCATTGGCCAGATTCCATGGCGACATATTTAACGGGCGACAATATCTTATTTTCCAACGATGCTTTCGGGCAACATTACGCCGTCGAAGAACTCTTCAACGACAAAGCTGATCAATGCCGCTTAAACAACGAAGCGATGAAATACTTTGCCAATATTTTAAATCCCTTTGCTGGCATCTTACAAAAGAAATTAGATGAAATTATTGGGTTAAATCTTCCCATCGACATTATCGCGACCTCGCACGGTGCGATTTGGAGAGAAAACCCATTGCAAATTGTGGAAAAATATGTACAATGGGCAGATGCCTATCAAGAAGATCAAGTCACGATTATTTACGACACCATGTGGGAAAACACGACGAAAATTGCCCATGCCATTGCAACGGAAGTGCATAAACAATCTCCAGAAACTGTTGTAAAGGTCATGAAAATTTCCAAAGATGATAAGAACGATATTATGACTGAAGTCTTTAAATCCAAGGCAATCGTTGTTGGTTCGTCCACTGTATCAAACAGTATTTTATCCAGTGTTGCCGGCTGGATGGAGTTTTTGAAACAACTGAAATTCAAAAACAAAAAAGCAGCTGCAATCGGGTCCTACGGGTGGAGCGGAGAATCTGTGAAGATTTTAGAAGAAAAATTAAAAGATGCAGGTTTTTCCGTCATTGGACAAAATATTCGTGCCCAGTGGGCACCGAAGGAAGAAGACTTCTCGAAGGTTCCAGCACTTGTGGAAGAATTATTACAATAGAAAAGAGGGGTGAGTTTTATGCTCACACCCTCTTTTTGCATGTTCTAGGATAATTCACGTACGTTTTTTA
>CAMDZK010000099.1 GCA_945910665.1 uncultured Peptostreptococcaceae bacterium | reverse complement strand
TCGGACTTATTTGGCAAAGTCTAAGTTTATGAGATGTAGAAATCATAACGAAAATACTTAAATGAATTTCCCTTCGGAAATGAAATGATGGTTTTGCGTGTAGTGAATTGACTCAATGCTCTCGTCATTAAAAAAATTGGAGATTATACTCCAATTTTTTTGATGAGGATGAGACAAGGGTTCCATTCATCCCAAAGGGTCGGAAAGACCTCGAGTTTTTTAAAGCCGACTTTTTTATAAAAGGCAATGGTTTGGTCGTATTCATCGTAATGCCCTTCATCGACCGTTTTGACTTGCAGATAGCTGTACTTTTTGGCCGCTTCTTCCTCTAAGGCTTCCATCAGTTTTCTACCGGTACCTTTTCTGTGAAATTCTTTTAATACGCCCATACAAAAGACATCCCCACAGTCTTCGCTCGATTCGGTCAAATTCACAAAACCAATGGGTCGATCTCCTTCAAAGGCGGCCCAAAACGGTAAATCTTCGCCTTCTTCAATGTAGTTCTCCGTAGATTCTGGAAGGCCAAACCACTCGGGCAAATCTTCTAAAATCACACGTGCGATTTCTTTTTTCTCTTCTTTGTTTTTGATTTTTCGTATCATTTTTACTCCGTAAAAAGCCCACCTTCAAAGAGGGTGGACTCATTTTTATTTCCCTGTTTCCAATGCAGCAGCAAGGGCTAAGGATAAGAATTTTTCTTCCGCTGTACTTGAACGCGATGTGAGCAGAATCGGTGCTTTTGCACCTAAAATCAAGCCTGCCATTTTTGCTTTGGCAGCATAGGTAAAGCTCTTTGCTAATAGATTTCCGCACACGAAGTCTGGAACTAAGAAGATATCCGCATCCCCTGCAACTGGGCTCTTGTAGTCTTTGAGCGCTGCAGCTTCTGGGTCATAGGCAAGGTCGAAAGAAATAGGACCTTCTATGATACAACCTTTCAGCTCACCACTTTCGTTCATGTCTTTTAACGCTTTTGCATCCATCGTCTCTTTTAATTTTTTCGATGGTTTTTCAACGGCGGCAAGACATGCGACCTTTGGTTCTTCCACACCTAATTTGTGCATCGCATCAACCGCTGCTTCACAAATCGCTTTTTTCTGTTCTAGAGTTGGGTATGGAATCATACCACCATCTGTGACGATAAAGAGTTTATGGTACGTTGGAGAGTCAATCACTGCAATGTGAGATAACACATCGGCTTGAGGAATACCGTACTCTTTATTGAGTACTGCACGGAGCAGAATCGCCGTATCGATATGCCCTTTAAGAATCATGTGGGCACGGCCTTCACCTACGAGGCGAACGCCTTTTTCTGCCGCTTCCTCTAAAGTTTCCGCATGGATAATTTCATGCTCTTCCTTTTCTCCAATCTTTTCTAAAATGTCTTTAATTTCTTGTTCGTTGCCAATAAAGATGGCATCGACTAGATTCTTCTTTTCTCCTTCAATGGCCGCTTCAATAGCGTGTTCGTCTGCCGCGACAACAGCTAAGACTTTCTTTTCCGCCTTTTCAAGACCTTGAAGAAGTGCATCAAATGATTTCACTTATTTGTCCTTCTCTTCCATTATTTTTTCAAAAATTGGAATGGCTTTTTCAATATCTTCAGTTTTTACACAGTAGGATAAACGAACGTATTCTGGGCAACCAAAGCCTGCAGCAGGAACAACAAGCATATCGTGTTCTTTTGCACGTTCGTGGAGCTCTTGTCCGCCACCTTCAAATGGCGATTTAATGAAGAAGTAGAAAGCACCATCTGGTTTTGCGAATTCATAACCGAATTTACTTAAATTTTCCTCTAAAAGATCGCGGTTTTTCTCATAAATAGAGTTATCAGGCATAACATCGATACATTTTGTAATGACTTTTTGGAACATGCTTGGTGCACAAACAAAACCTAAAATGCGACCGGAACCATTGACTGCAGCCATGAGTTCTTCTGCATTTTCCACTGAATTTGGAACGAGAATGTATCCGATGCGTTCCCCAGGTAAAGAAAGTGATTTGGACCAACTATAGCATACGACTGTATTGTCATAATAGTTTGGAACAAATGGAACTTTTACATCCCCAAATACGAGTTCACGGTATGGTTCATCACTGATGATATAGATTGGGTGACCATACTCTTCAGATTTTTTCTTAAGTACTTTTGCAAGCGCTTTGATTGTCTCTTCGCTATACACAACACCAGATGGGTTATTTGGAGAGTTAATGAGTACAGCTTTCGTGTTTTTGTTGATGACGCCATCTAGCATATCAGGATGGATTTGGAAGTCATCGGCAGCATCGACCATGACCATTTTCGCGCCACGGGCTTCAATAAAGAATTTGTATTCTGGAAAAAATGGTGCGAATACGACAATTTCATCCTCTTCACTGGCAACTAAGGATTGTAGTGTAATGGTAAGAGATGCTGCTGCACCGCAAGTCATGTAAATGTTTTCTTTTGTATAGTTCGTACCAAATCTTTTGTTTAAATTTTCAACGACTGCTTCTTTTGTCGCATCGGAACCACTACTTGCTGTATAGGAGTTATATGCAACGGGAGACTCGTTCTCAACGATTTCTAAAATTGCTTTTTTGACCGCGTCAGGAGCGGGAACGTTAGGATTTCCTAAGCTAAAGTCGAGTACTGTAGAAGGGTCAACCTCCTTTTTACGTTTTGCACCATACGCTGCAATCTCACGGATGATGGAACGTTGGGTTCCTAGAGATACCATATCTTTTGAAATCATTTTACTTCCTCCTTATGAATGTGCTATGCACATCGATTTCCTATATCATACATTATTTTCGTGCACGATGCATCTTTTTTTCATAAAATTATTCTTTTTTATCAGAAATATCTTCCACTGTCATAGACCCCATGGTAATCAAATCCTCTGGGTGAATACGGATTTGCGCACCAATGCGACCTGCAGAAATATAAATCCAATCGTGTAAAATAGCGTCTTCATGGATAACTTTGGGGAAATCATTTTTCATCGCTAAGGGTGAACATCCTCCGCGGACATATCCTGTGACTTGAAATAAATCTTTCATGGGAATCATTTCTACCTTTTTCTCTCCCACTGCGGCTGCCGCGCGCTTTACATTGAGATGCTCGTCTGCAGGAATAATAAAAACATAGTGATTCTCTTTTCCCACAGTCACCAAAGTTTTATAGATTACAGAAGGAGGAAGACCCAAGAGTTGGGCCACTTCCTCTCCGCTTTTTACTTCTTTTTCGCCGCTATACTGATGAAAAGCAAAATCGATATTTGCTGCTTCCAATACGCGAACGGCGTTGGTTTTCTTTTCTTTTGCCATTAGAGGCGATCGTACACGATGTCTAAATAAGCATCGCGCATCGTGCGAGCTTTTTCTTTTAATTCATCTGCTTCTTTTTTATAGGAAACCCGTTTTTCTTCGTCTTTAATCGCTTGTAAGTTGATATATACGTTAAAGAGAGCCCCTTCCGCCGCAGCAGCTAAGAATAAGACACCACAACCTACATCAGTAATGGCATGGGCGCTTCCGTTTTTCGCAAAGGTTTCTAACAAATTCATCGCATCAACGCAAACGGTCGCTGTTTCCAATGGGACTTTTAGTGCAATGACATATCCATCTTGAATCGCTTTGGAACGAGCCGCTTTTTCTTCGTCTGTTTCTTTTGGCATTTTGAAAGCCTCAAGGACAGCTGTAAAGGAACTACTGTCTTCGTCGACAAGAGGTTTTAAACGCTCAATATATTCGTTCAATTTTTCATGGCCGTCTGTAATTTCTTTCTTTGTTTCTTCTGGAAGTCCCTCATATTGTTTTTTTCCATAGGAAAGTTCTGCAACCATAATATTTAACGCCGCACCTAAAGCACCCACGTAAGCAGCTACTGAACCGCCCCCTGGATAAGGTTCTGATGTTTTTGCATTTTCCAAATATTTTTCGAGATCCATTTTAATTAACATGATTCTTCCTCCTTTGAAAGTAATTCCATAATTCGTTCTAAGTCCTCTGCGTCGTAATACTCCACCTCAATTTTTCCACCCTTCTTCTTCGGATGGATTTGGACTTTTGTGCCTAGATACTCCATTAAGAGATTTTCAGCCTCTTTTGTGTAGATATCTTTTGTCCTCTTTCTTTTGGTCACTTGCTCCATTTCACGCACATTCGTCTTTCCCGTCATAATCTGATCGAGCATTTTTCGCCTTTGTGCCATGGACTGTACCGATAACAGCGTTCTCGCTTGGGACGATGTGATATCGCCCCTTTGTAAATGGTATAAACTAATCTCATCGAGATTGAGTAAACGAAGGGTATTTGCCACATAGGAGCGACTTTTGCCAATCTTTGCGCTCATTTGCGCCTGGGTGTATCCAAATTCATGCATTAATTGTTGATAGGCATGCGCTTCTTCCACTGGACCCAAGTCTTCTCTTTGGATATTTTCGATGAGAGAAATTTCTGCAATTTGGGCATCATTTGCCTCTTTAATAATCACCGGAACTTTTTTAAGACCCGCAATCCTTGCAGCGCGAAGTCTTCTTTCCCCAGCAATCAGTGTATATTCACCATCGTCTCTTTTTGTGACTAAGAGCGGCTGAATAACCCCGTAACTTTGAATCGAATGGGCGAGTTCCGCAATTTTTTCATCATCAAAGACCTGTCTCGGTTGGTCATCCCTTGGATGCACTTGTGCGATTTCAACTTCATTTTCAATGACTTCTTCTTTTTCTTCAAGAGGCTCTTCTGGTAGCAAGGCCCCAAGTCCTTTTCCTAAGCCTTTTCTTCTTGCCACTGTTTCCTCCTTTGTAACATTTCTTTCGCAACAGCAATATATGCGAGAGATCCCTTTGACTGTGGATCATAAGAAATTGCCGACTCTCCATAGGAAGGAGCTTCCGCTAAGCGGATATTTCTTGGGATGGCGGTCTTATACACGCTTTTACCAAAGTGCTTCTTCACTTCTTCGACTACATCTAAAGATAAGTTATTTCTCTTGTCATACATCGTGAGAAGGACGCCTTCGATTGCAAGGGATGGATTCATATCTCTTTGAACACTCTGAATCGTCCTCAGTAGCTGGCTGACTCCTTCTAAAGCATAGTACTCGCACTGAATGGGAATCAGAACGCTGTCGGCTGCCACAAGGGCATTAATGCTTAATAATCCTAAACTCGGTGGACAATCGATGAATATCGTATCGAAACCCTGAATCTGCTCTAGTCGATTTTTTAAATGATGGGAGCGATGCTCTTCTTGAGCCATTTCAATCTCAAATCCAGCTAATTGCGAGTTTGCAGGAATTAAATAGATATTTTTT
>CAMDZK010000098.1 GCA_945910665.1 uncultured Peptostreptococcaceae bacterium | reverse complement strand
AGTTGTCGCAATCGTCCTTCTCGCCGCCTCTTTTCTAGAAAGAGTTTGCCGATTCTTTAAGTAGTTATTCGTGTACAGAATCGCATAGTCGACCGTTGCCCCCAACTGAACCGTAGAAATAATCAAGTAACCTATATAACTTAACGGTGTGTTTGTAAAATACGGGACAGACAAGTTAAACCAAATGGAAGCTTCAATGGTAAAGACCAGTAAAATCGGGATACTCAATGATTTAAAACTCAATAAAACGACCAATCCAACCGTTAGAATCGCCAAACCATTGACGATACGGTTATCCTTTTGAATGGTTTCGCGCATATCGTAGGTGACGACATTTTCTCCGAGCAAATGATATTCATCGTAATATTTACCTGTGATTGCACGCAATTGTTCGACGAAGGCAAAGGCCTTCTCCCCTTCCTTTTCCGATTGAACGGTTAAGATTAATCGACTATAATGATCGGATAATAATTGTGAACGTTGGGATTCATCCAACAAACTCGATGGAATCAGCTTTGACACTTGTGTATCATAGGATAAAATACTTCGTACTTCTGGTAAGGATTCGAATTCTTCTACAAGTGATTTTTCTTTGCCCCACTGTTCTTTTGGGACGAGGAGCGCCATGGATAGCTGTTTTCCAAAGTTCTCTTCGATGAGAGTTCTGTCCCTCGCTTCTCTGGAGCCTTCCGGATATTCCGCATTTCCATAGATAAAGGCATTTTGCTGTTGTCCTAAAAACGCCGGGATAATCAACAAAAGCACGAGTGCCATTACAGGAATACGAATTTTCATCACCAGTTTTGCAAGGCCATTGAAATTCGGTAATAAATTTCTATGGGTCGTTTTTTGAATGAGCGGGTCCGCCCAAACCAATAAAGCAGGGAGTAAGATTAATACACTTAGTAAGCTAAAAATAATTCCCTTTGCGAGAACAAGTCCCATATCTGGACCAATTTGGAATTGCATGAAGACCAATGCAAGAAATCCAAAGAAAGTAGTAAGTGAACTGGCTACAATGGAGTTTGCGCTTCTCACAACAGCATCTTCCACCGCTTGCTTCGAGGGTAATCCTTTTCGTCTTGCGTCGTCATAGCTATGCAAAAGAAAAATTCCGTAATCAATCGATACGGCCATTTGTAAAACCGCAGTCACAGCTTGGGTTAAGAAACTTACTGGCATTTTCAGTACATTCGTGCCTAAGTTTAGTATAATTGCCACTGTCATCGCTATTAGTAAGAGGAGCGGAGCAATAAACGAAGATGTTGCAACCATTAAAATGAGAACCCCCAAGGGAACCATAATCAACATTATGGTCGTAATTTCAGATGAAGTCGATTTTTGTGCGGATGCTAAGTCTACCAATTGGCCTTCTACGGCACCTTCTTCTCCAGCGATCTGCTGCAAGGCGTCTTTCGTGGCAACGGTATCTTCATTCTTCGTAACGACTTGATACAGTGCGTTTCCGTCTTTATAGTAAGCATCGACCATTTCTTGATCGGCAATTTCGATGGGCGTCTTTAAATCCATAAAGTCGTCTAACCATAAAACTTGTTCCACCTCTGCAACTGCTTCAATTTCCCCTTTTTTTTCGACGGCTTGTTGAATCGTCAAATTTGGAATCAAGACACGGGAATTGGGAATCGCTTGGTTAAACTCTTCATCCATCACATGCATTGCAACGGTCGATGGTGCATTTTCAGGCACATAGTCCGATAAATTATAATTAATTTCTACGGTGGGAATGAAGAGACCACAAATAATCGTACCTATTAAAAAGACAATCAGTACAATCAGCCTGTGGCGAATAATCCCTCCAGCAATTCTATTCATAGTTCACCTCATCTAAAAATGGAAACGCTTACGAATTTCCCGTTTAATTTCATCATAAAAGCGAATCATCGTATAGGCTAAAACGACGATGCTAAAAATCACGACGACAATGCTTGGCCATTTTGGCGTGACAATATTTAACAATAGTAAGACAAAAGAAATGAATCCGAGAACTGCAGTTCCCTGCAAATATAACACTTTGTCTCCACTACGCAAACGCGAGAATGTTGCGACAACAACCCCTGCAATCATCGATACAGTGATAACTAGGGGTAACGCATAATTAATGGACCAACCCGTCCAACCCGAGAGGAAGTCCCATAGTATGGTCAGACCAGCAAAAATACCAACTTGGTATAGAACGGCTTTGTTGGGGTTTCTCCGTTTACGAATGAGCGATACAACAACGGCCCATAACCCTACCAAGAGGATAGCGACAAATCGAAGAGATAATCTTGTATCGGGGACAAAAGCGCGGTACAAAATCGCAAAAAGAGAGATCACAATCGAAATGACGGTGAGCCATCGTACCATTTTATGGGAGTCCATTCGAAGTGGTACTTCCGGATACACGGATGTATCAACTTTTACCGTATGCTTACTCTCATCTCCAAACACGCGATTTCCGTAAATGGTACCTTCCACACCCAATTCTTTTAAAGTACCGATAAATGCTCCTTGTACACAATCTTCTTGAAATGGCGATGTGAAGGTAATGGTAAATACATCGTTATGACTCATCATGGAAAATTGTGGACGTACAGCTGCGGTCATAATTCCCGCAGAGTGAATCCGCTGTTGAAAGGCTGACACACCCAAATTACCCGTATTCGTCATGGCAGCAGTGATTGAACGATTATTAATAAAGTTTGCAATTTTTAAAATTTGGTCTTTTAATGGCCTTGGAAAAAAACGTAAAGCTAAACTCTCCTCCAATTTCATTAATTGACGCAGTTTGTTTTCTAGTTTCTCTTGTGTAATCTTTTCTTCAAATTGATCTTTGACCCTTTGGCAAATCTCTTCCAGTGAAGCGGTTCCATCTTTAAAGGAATAATCCACGACGACAGTGGCAAAAAAGTTTCTTGCCGTATTCGACGGAAACATCTTCCGTAAATCCACAGAAACAGCGATGGAAACCGTATGTTTTTTCGTCATTTTTTCATGGTGTACTTTGTACATTGAATGCATAAACAACGCCGTGAGAAATACAGTAATCGTTACGCCATACGATTTTGCAAGGGATAGCAGAGTTTTTGTGTCGTATTGCAACTCGATTACGCGCATACGCTCATCCACATTTAATGTTCCCGGTAGATGAAAAATGGGAACTTTTTTCTTACGTACGCGTCCAAAAACATGTGTCGCTAAAGTCAATAAAGAAGGTCTTTTCTCCTTTTTAACGCTACTGCGAAAAGAATCCAGCATATGCTCCTCTTTTACGGCAAAACTCATGAGCGATTGTGCATGAGAACCGAAGTAACGATGTAAAATCAAGCGTAGAAATGCAATGGCGCCACTCCCGTCGGACAGGGCATGAAACACTTCTAAATGAATGCGATTATGATTATATAAAACGCGAAAGAGTAGCCCTTGATAATCGAAGGAATAAATTGACGCACAAGGAACATCCGTTTCTTTTTTTACTACAGGGCGCAATGTGGATTCTTGGAAATAGTACCAAAAAACGCCTCGACGAATACTCGCACGGTACAAGTCCATTTGGTCGAAAGCAAAATCAACGGCTTTTTGAAGTTGGACTGGATCCACTTCTTCTTTGAGGGCAACAGTGAAACGATAGACTTTGGTGTCTACCTCATCAAAAGTTGCCAGAAAAATTTTGGACGCATTCTCCAAAGGCAACCAGCGTTTTCCAAATCGCTCCATCCAACGAGAATCAGATCTAATTTTCATGGATTTTCTCCAACCACGGGAGCAACAGCTCATATAGTTTTTCGATTGAATCTTCAAAGACTTTTTCACTCGTCCAAAATCCGTGAGGTACATTTTTCATGCGATGAATTTCAGTTGGAATACTCGCCTCTTGTAAACGATGGCCAAATGTCTCTCCTTCATCGCGTAAGGGATCATGCTCTGCAGTCGCTATAAAAGTCTGTGGCATGTCTGAAAAGTCATCTTCTAAAATGGGAGCAATTTCTGGATTTTTCAACGCGCCGTTAGGAACATATAAAGAATAATACTCTTGTAATTTTTTCTGTGTTAATCCATAATTTTCCGCCTTTTCATGAACTGATGCAAAAGGGGAAGTATCTGAATAATCCCACCCGACAGCCGGATAAATTAAAGCCATTCCCTTCGGAAGACGGTCTCCGTTTTTCTTCATCCGGAAACAACTAGCAGCCGCTAAATTTCCTCCAGCCGAATCGCCCATGACGATGAGCGGTGTAAAACGTTCATGATGCTCTTCACTAAAAAAATAGAGGGCACCATGACAGTCGTTTAAACCCGCTGGATAAGGATGTTCTGGTGCGAGACGATAATCGACGGATAACACATTCATGCCTGTACGCTTCGCAAGCTGAATGCATGTGGGTGTATAGAAATCGACATTTCCTGTCGTATAACCGCCTCCGTGAAAAAAGAGAATGGCCCCTTTTTTCTGTACAATGGGTGGTTCGAATACACGCACTGGAATTCGATAGGAACCCCCAGCAAATGTAATTTCCTCATCAAAAAGACGAAAACCATCGGGCTTTTCCGTCTTAAGAGACGCGAATTCTTGAAAACGTCGTATAATTTTATAATCCCTCGTAATATCAAATATGGGAAGAGAAATAATTTTTAATAAAAAGCGAATGACTGGATTCATGTGGTTTTCACAACCTTCCTATCCTATATTATATACGAAATTCAAAGATTTGTTATCCATAAGGGCATTCATTTGATTATACAGTAGAAAGTTATGTTATAATTATAGCAAATGAACTGTAATATGAGGAGGAACGATGGAAAAAGTCAATAAAAATACTCTCATTCAAGACGCGCTCTACGCTTTTCACAATGGTTATGCCTGCTCTGAATCCGTCATTTACGCAATCGATAAACACTTTTCTCTCACGATGGGTCAAGACGCCATCGCCATGAGCTCAGGGTTCCCTTGGGGATTAGGAATTGGAGAAATCTGTGGTGCGTTAGCTGGAGGGACAATGTGTATCGGTGCTGTTTTTGGTCGAAGAAATGCAGGTGATGACAATACGCACTGCATTGCCTTGACAAAAGAACTCGCTGAACACTTCCAAAAAGAGTGCGGATCCTGCCAATGTGGCGTTCTCATAGAAGGCTACGATAAAAACGCACTTGACCGAAAAGAACATTGCTCTGGAATTGTAAAAACCGCTGTCACAAAAGTTGCGGAGATACTCGAAAGAGAAATGAAATAGAATTCATGGCTTGCCCATGTTTTTTTAATGCAATGTTTACTTTGCATTGTCACGGGTATATAATGTATAGTGAACTTTGCAAA
>CAMDZK010000097.1 GCA_945910665.1 uncultured Peptostreptococcaceae bacterium | reverse complement strand
CTGTTGAGAAAACTGAGGAGACAATCATTGAGACGGAAACCTTGACCAAAGAGGAGTGGTATTTCGTATGTGCAATTTCATTTAAATTGGAGAGGAGATCAAGAATATGATTAGGATGATGATTATTATTTTTACATTTTTTATCTTGAGCGGATGCGGGATTTCAAATCAGGAAAATATAAATCATTCTGTTGAGAAAACTGAGGAGACAATCATTGAGACGGAAACCTTGACCAAAGAGGAAAGGAGTAATGATCCAAATCTAGCCTTGCGAGACTTTTTTAATGAAAGATCAATTCTATTGCAAACAATTGATCCGCATTTTAAATATCGCGTAGAAGATACGATTGATGATACGATCAATATTGTGGCAGAGAGTGCTCCCATGCGTCCACTTCCATATAACTACATTGATTATTCTTTTACAGATGGCGAGGTCGAGTACAGTGTTGCGAATGATGGATCACGAGTTATTCTTTTTAGTCAAGGTAAGGAAAGTGTGCTCGGTGACAATCCGAGCCATCAGACACCGGCAACCATTGAAAACGGAAAACTCTATGTTCTTCGATTACAAGATGACAAACAGGAAATCGTATCATATACTCCCGGCGATACAGAAGTATCGGTAGAGACGACACTACCGGAAGAAGCATTGTCAGCGTATGCTCTCGATGTCGATGGAGAGCAAGCGATTGTCGCGACGTGGAATGAAAATGATGCGCATGCACAACGTACGTATTGGCTCTATACATTTTCGACAGATAAATGGGAAAAATGCTTAGATGCAAACGAAGGCATCGTCGATATTCAACTCATCGATTATGTTTTAGTAGGAATCCATGCGAATCTTCCCAATGAAGGACCCGATGCACAAACGATACGCGTTCTGAATTTGAAGACATTGGAATGGATTGACACTGGCAAATTCGCGCAGGCTAAAGAAGGTGCGGTACTTGATAAAGATGGAGAGACACTCTATATCTCCTACGGCGCCCGTATCATTGAAGTGAATCTCAATGAAAAGGAATCTAAATTTGTATCCGCGGATATTACGAACAATGTCAAAGCAACGATTCCTGCCAAGGATGGTTTTGTTATCCTTACGAAAGAGAATACATTTTATTATCTAACAAACGAGTAGAATGGAAGGCGCCATCGACCAGATGGAAGTCATCGTGATTTCAGTCAGCGAGGGAACCTCGCTTTGTTTGCCCAAAACGCAGCTTTTCTTCTGTATAATGTAAAAAAGGAAGCATTTATGAAAAAAACTTTTCTTGTCTGATTTTGACCTTCTCGCGTGTCAATCGATAGAGGGGTATGTAGGAGCTGCTATGAGTAGAAAAGATATTGACTTACACATGAAATACAGAAAAGACATTTTGCGTTTTGCAAACTCGATTCTGCACGACCCGTATTTAGCAGAAGATGTCGTGCAAGAAGTCTTTTTGCGTCTTCATGAACATGTGGACAATATCGGAGACATCGAGAGTGTACAAGCGAAAAATTATGTGATGACCATTACCAAAAATGTCGCTCTCAATATGATACGTAAGGTACACAAAGAAGTGCCTTTATCCTCCATAAACGAAGTTTCCGTACAAGAGAATCAAGACAACCTTCTTGTTCTGAAAGAAGTCTTAAAATCTTTACCGCTAGAGCAAAGAAACACACTGCATTTAAACCTGATGGGCTATAGCATTCAAGAAATTGCAAAGATTCTCAATGAAAACCCCGGGACCATCCAGCGTAGGCTGTATAGGACTAAACAATATTTACAAGCAGAATTAGGTGAGATCGATGAATAGGAAAGTCGCAAAACAGGATTTACTTGAAGCACTCAACCAATTGAATGAAGAAGAACTAGCACGTGCACCAGAAATTGAATATCCATTAGAACTACAAGAACGTATGGAGAAAGTGTACCGTGAAGCCTATGCGAAAAAAAGAGAATTTCACTGGCGTCCCATTGCAGCTGCAGCCGCTATTTTATTTACCTTATTTTTCACCAACACAGAAACTGTCGCTAAATTTATGGAACAGTTTTCAGTTACACAAGTCGGTGAGGATTTGGTGATTGAGCGAAAGACACCTCTACCCAAAGAGAAATTCGATTTTTCAAATGTAACCTACGAAGTTCCAGAAGGATATATCCTTAAATTCGAGTACACTGATTTATCATATCAAGCAGAGTGGAACTCGCCTGATGGGGGCCGCATAAGTGTCGGTGTTAGTAATTCTGGCACAACCAACTTTGATAATGAATATGCTGAACAAATGCAAACAGACGAAATCAACGGCATTGAGGTCACAATCTACAAAAAATTTGAAACATGGGTTGCTTTTGGTCAAGATGAACAATTTTTGTATGATGTAATTGGAGATACGGATTTAGGAACAGTGAAGAAAGTCTTTGCATCCATCGTCGTAGAAGGGGAGTGAGGAAGATGCACAGGAGTCCCAAAATTTAGAGGTTTTTTCAATATGAATGGATAAAAAAGAAAATAAACTCCTGCTACTGGAGAAATCATAAAATAAAGAAGCAAAGAAGTGTATAATCGGCGCTCATAAAAGAGATGGGCAAACTAAATCGCATAAGGAGAAGATTATGAAAATCAATGCTAAAAGCACATATAGATTGTTTACAATCATGGTTGCAGCTTTAATCATCCTTCAATTCGTGTATTATGGCTTCATATGGAAATATCAAAATGCACTGGCAGTTTCGATTCCCACAAATACTATCTCTAAAGAAGGGGTAAACCATCTCGAATCCATCTTACGAACACTACGAATTGTGATTCATTACAGCGGATTAAAGGAAGTAATGGGATTCTTGTTTCTCATTTCATTGCCTTTGCTCAATCGCCAGGATAAACATCGCGCGATGATGCTCATGGGACTTTTTGTGATGCCGATGACGGTACCGTTCTTTATCGACACAGCTTCTGGCCCTGGCGCCCTTCAAATGTATCAGTTGCCCATTTTTCTCTTGATTTTTGGTTTACTTGAAAAAACGAAGAATACAAACCTGCGAAAAACGCAATATTATGGGACAGCCATCGTTATGATTATTCTTGCGGTCGTCTATTATTTTGCGCATTTTAAGCTTAGGGCAGACATGAATCCAGCAGAATTGTCAGGGTTTAACGATCCCCTTATTTTAGAAAGACGCCGATGGACAAACGTGTTGCTCATGTCACATATTTTAATTTGGTTAGTCCCTTTGCGGGAATGGGTTTGCTATCATACGCTCCATGAGAATTCGACCAATCGATGGCTGATTCTCTGTGGACTTTATGGTGTAGGCACCCTGGCAGCGTATTTCCTCCTACGTATTCCTGTGACGACGACCATCTATTTTGTTGGTTATCTGCCTTTTGTCATTACAGTATATAAGCTTCTTATCAGAGGTTTAAAAATTCAATCGGAATAACTCCATTCATGGTAGCAAGGGAGTTCATCCGGGTTCCTGTTACAAATGTTTATAAGAATAGATTCCATCTCTAATCTAATGCACGAAAAAGCGGTGAATAAATTTTCATCGCTTTTTTTATATGGTTTAAAATGCAAGACCTCCTGAGGGTTTATAAAACTAGTTTTTATTTTAATAACAACGAGTTAGCGTACTATTCGATTTTTTTATGATAGAATAAAAATAATAAATAACAATAATATAGAAAAGGATATAATTTTATTATATCCTTAAGATAAAAGAGGGGACTGGCAAAATAAAGCTATAGGACATATGTATAAGAAATCTTAATTATACATTTAGCATACATTGATAAACTATAGTCAAGTGAGTCAAATTACTATTTGAAGACTAAAAAAGGAAGAATAATGGAAGCATATTTACTGGTAGATTTTGGGTCAACCTACACCAAGCTGACCCTAGTTGATATAGAAAAGGAAGAAGTGGCCGCTACAGCCAGGGCCTTCACCACAGTGGAAACTGACGTTATGGAAGGTTTTGACAAGGGACTGGCCCTATTAAAAGAAAAGCTTGGCCAGGACTTTGAAGTAAAGAGGGTCTCTGCCTGCTCTTCTGCAGCGGGAGGGCTCAAGATGATAGCCCTAGGCCTGGTCCCCGCCCTAACTGCCGAAGCGGCCAAAAGGGCGGCCCTGGGAGCAGGAGCCAAGGTAGCTGGGGTCTACACCCACGACCTTATCAAAAGCGAGGTGGAAAAAATCCTTAAAGAATCCCCTGATATCCTTCTTTTGGCAGGGGGGACCGATGGAGGCAACAAGGACACAGTCATCCACAATGCTCGGCTTTTGACAGAAATGGGCATCGCTTGTCCTGTAGTTTATGCTGGCAACAAGTCGGCCATAGACGACATTGAAGAGATTTTTAAAGACAAGGTTGAGTATTACATAACAGAAAATGTCATGCCTAGGATAAACGAGCTCAATGTAGAACCATGCAGGGAGACCATAAGGGAAATCTTTATGGCCAAGATAACCCATGCCAAGGGTATGGACAGGGTCCATGAGCGTTTGGGGACCATATCCATGCCGACGCCAGCAGCGGTTTTAAAGGCGGCCCAGGTCCTATCTGAAGGGACCAAGACTGAAGAAGGCCTGGGGGACCTAGTTCTTGTTGATATAGGCGGGGCCACTACAGACATCCACTCCATAGCCAGGGGCTGGCCATCCAATCCAGCAGTTAGCCTCAAGGGCTTAGAAGAACCCTTTGCCAAGAGAACGGTTGAGGGAGATTTGGGCATGAGGTATTCTTCCAGGCATGTAGTGGAAGACAATATGGAAATGTTCAAAGAATATCTGGGAGATGACTGGGACTACAGCGTAGAAGAAGAACTGGAGAAGAGGACCCAGGATCCAGGCTATATAGCCGATTCAGCCAAGGAGAAAAACTTCGATGCTGCCATAGCCAAGGTAGCCACCAGGCTATCCATGATCAGGCACGCCGGCTTTGTCAAGGAGGTCTATTCACCCATAGGGCCCATGTTCCAGCAAACAGGCAAGGATCTTATAGAAGTTCCGGCCATGATAGGAACAGGAGGAGTCCTCATTGGTTCAGATGATAGAGAAGACATCCTAAGGGAAGGCTTTTTCAATCAGGAAGAGCCAGAGTCACTTAAACCCAAGGGACCAGACCTTTATATTGACGAGTCCTATGTATTTTCAGCCATGGGATTACTTTCCATGATAGATGAGTCAATGGCAGTGAGGATGATGAAGAAAGACCTTAAAAAATTAAATTAACGAGGGAATTTGGTGCAAGTCCAAAACAGCTTACTCTACTGTGAGATGGACTGGAAGGTATGGCCACTGAAAGGGAAGGCGCCTTCTGGGAGGAAGTCAAGTCAGGATACCTCAACAGAGTTTTCCGGTAAGGTGGAAGGCTAGG
>CAMDZK010000096.1 GCA_945910665.1 uncultured Peptostreptococcaceae bacterium | reverse complement strand
TGCCTGTATTTCCATTTCTGACGTTCCAAAAAATCGCTTCACATCAATTCCGAGCATGATACCCGTATTATTTTCATTGAGCTTATATTTTTCTATCGCCATCGAAAAGAACTCATCTTCGAGTTCTGATGGAACGATTAAAAGGACAATTTCTTTTTTTACTTCATCTAAGCAGAAAAATTGTAAGAGCTTTTGTTTTGCCGTTCCATAGCCTAAAAAAGTGGTATGTCCCGTATCCTTAATATTTGCAGCTTCTCTACAAAAGTGAGTCGCGACACCTTGGTTTAACACAGCCAAAAGCAATGTACTATTACTCGTATTATTAATCATGCGCTAAATCTCCTTTTTTTGTCTTGCGTTCATACACAAGACCCATGACTTGTAGGGCAATAATCGGTGTCATCGCTATGAGGGCGATAATACCAAAACCATCGGCCAATACATCTGCTGTTGGAATTGCAGCTGCAGCACCTTGTGCGTAGGCGAGAATAAACGTAGCAGCCATCGGGCCAGATGCTACCCCACCTGAATCAAAAGCCATTCCAACAATACTTTGTTTCGATTTAAAACTCATCAGTAAAGCCAACCCAAATCCTGGGAGTAAAATATGCCATAACTGCAAACCAGGAAACCAAATGCGTAAAGCGGAAAGTGCAACTGCCGTCCCTACTCCAATAGAAAGAGATAACAGAATATATGTTTTGCGAATTGCACCGGCAGTCACATCTTGTACTTGATCCGCTAAAACATGCACCGCAGGTTCTGCTAATATGACAACAAGCCCTAAGACAAAACTCACGCCGATAAAGAGTGGAAAACTATGATAATTGGCAATCCCCTGTCCAATGTATAAACCCACGTTCATAAAACCAATGTTGACTCCAGTGAGAAATAAAAGTAAGCCGAGATACGTATAGAAAAGTCCGATGATGATACGGCGATTCTTTCTTCTCGGTGCCTTTGCAATAATCCATTGGTATAGAAGATAAGCGATAACTAAAGGCACAACCGCGATAAATGCTTCTCCAATCATATGGGTCAATTCTTGCAATAATTCTGCAAATAAGTTATTCGGTAACGTGGTTGCCACATCGGAGGCAGTCAATTCTTCTTGCCCTGAGATGATACTCATAAGCATAACTGCGATAATGGGTCCGATCGAGCAAATGCCAACGAAGCCAAATACATCACTGTGATCCGAGCTCGCACGAGAATGTAGCGTGTTGGCAATCCCCATACCAAAGGTCAGCAAAAATGGGACTGTCAAAGCTCCGGTCGTCGCACCAGATGCATCGAAACTCATCGCAAAGAGCGCGGATGGGACAAAGAAACTTAAAATGAGTATCATTCCATAAAAGAGTAGAAATACGAATTTTAATGGCCACCTGCGAATCGAAGTCGCGAGTGCCACTGCTAACATAATCGATACCCCCGTCGATACGACGAGAACAATCGTCGATGAAGAAAGCGCACCACTCGTCGCATTTTGGATTTGTGCACCTAGGATATGCAAATCAGGCTCTGCAATCGTGATCAGAAGGCCCAAAATGGCACCGACAAATAAGACAAGTTTAAACTTATTCGTGCGTGCGAGAGTAACCCCCATGTGTTCTCCCATGAGCCCAATCCCCAAATCAGCTCCTAATAAAAAAATCGCCAGCCCAACAAAGACAAAAACTGCGCCTAGAAGGAAAGCAAAAAATACTTGTCTGGGTAATGGGACAAGGGTAAAGTTCAAAATCACGACGATGACGAGTATGGGAAGCATCGACATGCCAACTTCTTGTAATTTCTCTCTAAATAAACTCATTGCTTCTCTCCTATTGTATTATGATTTCGACTAAATTGTCTTGATTTATGGAGGTTTCAGTCCGACCCCACTGTTCAATCATCCATTGCGATTGACTTTCATCAAATACCAAGTCGAAAGACATAGGCACTTCATCTCGCCACAACGAGTCCACATCGATAGGCTCCGCATCCGTGTCATAGGTTTGATAGACATAACGTACAATTCCGTTGACAGAAACTTTTGGAGCATCCCCGTCCAAATTAAGCGTAAAACTTGATGGATCAAATTTAACCCAATCGTAGGACCCAGCATAATACTGATTTCCTTCGTATAGGCGATTAATTACATGGACAGCATGGTCTAATGCATCTCCTGTTACGGCAGTGAACCCATCGCGATTTCTCTCTTCCATCGCACGCTGGTCTTCAATCAACATCGCCTTAACCCGCTCAAAAATCATCAATTGAAACTCTGATGAATTCAGCTGAATGGGAAGTTCTGCTTCTTCTTGCCCTGTGAATTCAATTTCTTGGGATGCAGCAACGCCACCTTCCCACACGAGAAGAAGTTGAATTTTGTCTCCTTCATCCACTTGAACGGTATCTTCTTCCCCTTTTAATTGTATTCCTGTGTTCACACCATTTCGTCTAAGAACTGCCTTTGGAACATTCGTTATAATGCGCAGCGTTGAGGTACCAGGAGTCAGCTGAACCGGTTCCGACGCTTCTTCTACGACGGGGGCCTCTAGATCAGCTAAACGCGAAGGCGTGATGACCCCACCTTCTAGATTCGGATGGGTGCGATCAACAGTAAGTGGAAAGCGGTTTGCACCGTAGGCCACATCGTACTGCCCCATTAAATAATCTTTAAAGAATCCGTCAGCATCTGCACGAATACCATCTAATGTCGCCCCAGAATTCCTCACGTCAATATCAAATGTATCGATTCCAATTTTGTATTGGGTTTGCCCATCCAATTCAATGGGAATCAGTTTTATACTTAACTGACTTCTATACTCTTTATCATTTAAAAGATGGGAGAAGTCAACCTCTAGATTTCTTACACTTTCATCCAAACGACCTGGAATCGTAATGAGTTTCATAAAGCCATCATAACTATCTGGATTTGGCGTTGTCTTGCCATCACTGGATACGATGATTTTTTGAAGGATTTCCCGGTCATTCGCGCGCACAGCTGCAGCATATGTTTGAATGACTTCTGGCATCTGTTCACTAACGCGACTGAATTGACTCGCTGTGACATATACACCAAATAATAGCAACAACGCAACACCCGCGAGAAGCCATTTTTTCGTCATACGCATCACACGTCTTCTTTTTTTGGGCCGTTCTATACCGCTGTAGCGTCCTGTGTATTCGACCGGCTCATGGAAGATGGAAGGAACGTCAAGTTCATCTTCATCTTTTTTTAATTGTACAAGCTTCAGACCGCAATTTTCACAAAAAAGCGACCCTTCTTCATTGAAATGTCCACATCGAGGACATTGCATAAAGATTCCTCCATTCACCTTATCAAATTAGAGCGAAAGCCCTCCAATTGAGGGCTTTTCTCTGCAAGTATGTATTTAGTAGTCCGAGAGACCCACGGAAATTTTGATAGCATCATTGATGCTACGCATATTTTCGTCATCGATTCCCCCAAGCTTTTCATGCAATCGCTTTTTGTCGATTGTGCGAAGTTGTTCGCACAACACCACCGAATTTTTCGGTAGTCCATACGCATTCGATACAATTGCCACGTGTGTAGGTAGTTTTGCCTTGTTCACTTGAGAAGTAATTGCCGCGACAATTACCGTGGGGCTATATTTGTTACCAACATTGTTTTGAATAATCAATACAGGACGTACTCCACCTTGCTCTGAACCCACGACTGGGTTTAGATCTGCATAAAATACGTCACCGCGTTTTACATTCATGTTTATCACACCCTAACCGCGTAGCGCAATTTGGGGAATTGGACTCTAAAATTTCATCGTACAATGGCAATTGCATCATTGAAAAGCCTTTTACCATTATACACTAAATGCAGCAAATGATAAAGAAAACTACGCGTTAATCCCGCATATTCCACTGCAAATAGTTGTCTGCCGCGACAATTTCTCCCTGTTGTACATAAGCGCGCACAACACGGCGATTAATGGCACAAAATATCTCATAAGAAATCGTTCCGATTTTTTCAGCAATCAAATCAACATTTGTCTCTTCGTAATCCTCATCATAGATCGTCACAATGTCTCCCGCTTTCACGTCTTCTCGCCCAGTGATGTCCACCATCATCTGGTCCATACAGACGCGACCTCGAACTGGTGCAGGTTTCCCGTGAATGATGACATATCCCATATTACTTAACGAGCGGAAATATCCATCCGCATACCCACAAGTGACAGTGGCAATCTTTGTTTCACAATCCGCTGTCCACGTTTGACCATAGCTGACCCCATCCCCTTCTTGAATGGTACGAACACTTGATACGCGTGCATACATGCGCAGTGCATGTTTCGCTAGAACGGTAGTTCTCACCCCTCTTGGATCGGAACCATAGAGAATAATTCCTGCACGAACCATATCGTGTTTGTAATGCCCGTCGATAATGGAAGCTGAGTTTGCCACGTGATGAATGCCTAGGTCAATCCCCCGTGCTTCAACTTTTTTCACAAAAGCTTTGTAATCGTCGTATTGTTTTTCTGTAAAACTCATATCATCTGCATCGGCGCAAGCGAAGTGTGTAAAGATCCCTGTGATTTTCAATCCAGGTAACTTCGATATTTCTTCGACTTTGTCCACATTCTCATCAGTCGTTTGAAAACCCAATCGACGCATGGCTGTATCCACCTTTATATGAATTTTACAAACTTTTCCAGCATTGACCATCGTCTCTGAAAGCTGTTTTGCTTGTTCTACATCATACATAGGAATTTCAACATCATACTTCGTCATTCGGTCGTATTGGGATGGATCCACATAGCCCATACAAAGAATGGGTGCGGTAATTCCTTGTTCAATCAGTTCGACTGCTTCATTCATATTCGCGACAGCAAAGTAATCTGCTTCTTTCTGTAAAGCCTTTGCCACGCGCACACTTCCGTGACCGTAGGCATTGGCCTTAATCACACAGCACACTTTTGCAGGTCTTGCTTGTTCTTTGATTAATCGCAAATTTTCTTGCATCTGGTCGAGGTCAACCTCAACCCAAATATTTGCCCCTTTCATCGTTTACTCCTCCTACTTTAATCGCTTCGCCTATGTTTTGCAAAATATCAGAAGCAATCAAACTTTCTTGTCCATAGTGTTTTGCCGCAAGATCTCCTGCTAATCCATGGATATAAACCCCAAGTGTTGCTGCGTCTTTT
The DNA here is from genome assembly GCA_945910665.1 of uncultured Peptostreptococcaceae bacterium. GTDB lineage: Bacteria > Bacillota > Clostridia > Tissierellales > Peptoniphilaceae > JAAYQA01. Next base: position 235 of record CAMDZK010000096.1, on the reverse strand, counting down.
GGTTGTAACCCACGGGCTAGAAAGCCACCGATAATTCCCGATAACACATCCCCAGAACCTGCGGTTGCCATGCCAGGATTTCCCGTTTCGTTGACGTAGCGCATTGACTCACTATAGACCTTTGTTTGATTTCCTTTAACTACTAATAGGATATCATATTTTTTTACAAAAGTAAGTATCTTTTCTTTCGTTGGATGAGGACCCAAAAGTCGCTCCAATTCTCCACGATGAGGAG
>CAMDZK010000095.1 GCA_945910665.1 uncultured Peptostreptococcaceae bacterium | reverse complement strand
CCCCATCCCCTGTTGTATACAGGATTGAATTGGAGGTGATGTCCACCCCAGTGACTTGACCCGCATTCACTTTTTGCAAAAAGTCAGAATAGGTGCCATCCTCAATGGAGGCCATTTTTAAGCGGGGAAGAAAAATTCCGTTGACTAACAAGACGAGGATGATTCCTACAATATAAAAGTAACCTAAGTACCGAGGACCCCGATTATCGGGGTCTTTGTTTTTATCTTTATTCATTCATTTCCCTTTCTGGATTATGCTTCTTGTTTTTTGAAGACAATTTTATCATCGACCACGTCGATTAAAATATGATCTTCACGGGCAATGCTTCCTGCAAGAATCTCTTCAGAAAGTTGGTTTTCAATCAAATTTTGGAGCGTTCTTTCCAGCGGACGTGCGCCGTAGACTTTATCAAATCCGGTTTGTCCAATATGGTCTGCAGCAGCTTCCGTCATTTCGACAGAAATTTCCAATCCTTTGAGTCGCGCCACAAGTTCTTTCACCATAATATCTACAATTTTACGGATATTTTCTTTTTCTAAACGACTAAAGACGATGATATCATCCACGCGGTTTAAAAACTCTGGGCGGAAGGTGCGTTTGAGTTCTTCTTCGATCACTTCACGCATACGGTCGTATTCACGTTTTTCTTCGTCGCCACCACTGGCAAATCCAATGGTGTTTTTCTTATCGAGTTGAGTAGCTCCCACGTTGGAGGTCATAATCAGCACTGTATTTTTAAAGTTTACTGTTTTTCCTTTTCCGTCGGTTAGGCGTCCATCATCCAACACTTGTAAGAGCATATTGAAAACATCGGGATGCGCTTTTTCAATTTCGTCAAAAAGTACAACCGAGTATGGTTTTCTGCGAACGGCCTCTGTCAGTTGTCCGCCTTCATCGTATCCCACATATCCTGGAGGCGAACCAACCAAACGAGAAACACTGTGTTTTTCCATGTACTCACTCATGTCGATACGAATCATGGCGTCTTCTGAACCAAAGAGTTCTTTTGCCAATTGTTTTGCTAGGTAAGTTTTACCCACGCCTGTCGGTCCCACAAAAATAAAGCTTCCTACAGGTTTTCTTGGATCTTTTAGTCCCACGCGCGCTCGTTTAATCGCATGGGCGACGGCATCGATGGCATTGTCTTGTCCAATGACGCTTCCCTTTAATTCTCGGTCTAAATGCAAATATTTATTACTTTCTTCTTCTGTGAGTTTCGTGACGGGAACATTGGACCAATCGGAGACAATTTTAGCGATTTCGTCGAAGCCAACTTCCATTTTGTTCATCGTTTGCTGTTTTTTCCATTCCGCTTCTTTTTCTTTCATTTCTTCTTTAATGTTCTTGATTTCATCGCGAAGAGAGGCGGCTTTTTCAAAGTCTTGAACAGCTACTGCTTTGTCTTTTTGACTGATGAGTTCTTCTAATTGACTTTCCAATTCTTTTACATTATTGGGTGCAATATAGTTCTTCACGCGAATCATACTGGCCGCTTCGTCGATTAAGTCGATTGCCTTATCCGGTAAAAAGCGGTCCGTTAAATAGCGGTCGGATAATTCCACAGCAGCTTCTAGTGCTTCATCGGTAATCACGACATTGTGGTGTGCTTCGTAAATGTCTCGAATACCTTGTAATATTTTCAAAGAGTCCTCTACAGAAGGCTCATCCACCATAATCGGTTGTAAACGACGTTCAAGTGCAGAATCCTTTTCGATGTGTTTTCTGTATTCGTCGATGGTTGTCGCCCCAATAATTTGCAGTTCACCGCGTGCTAATACGGGCTTTAAGATGTTTGCCGCATCTAATGCGCCTTCTGCACCACCGGCGCCAACAATGGTGTGGAGTTCGTCAATAAACAAAATAATATCTTCTTCTTTCATCAGTTCTTCGATTACTTTTTTGATGCGCTCTTCAAATTCCCCGCGGTATTTTGTCCCTGCGAGCAAACTCGCCAAATCCAAACTCACGACGGTTTTTGGCTTCATGATTTCTGGCACATCGCCGCCGACGATTTTTTGCGCTAACCCTTCTGCAATTGCCGTTTTTCCAACGCCTGGTTCTCCAATTAAGACGGGATTATTTTTTGTACGACGAGAAAGAACTTGCACAATCCGTTCGATTTCTTTGGAGCGTCCAATCACCGGGTCGATTTTTCCTTCCTCCGCCATTTGATTTAAGTTTTTACTAAATTGCGCTAAAGTTGATTCGCCAGAGCGCGATTGTTGATGCATTCCCTGTTCGTCCTCTTCTTTTCCAATGGCCATGGAAATATGGTCACGTACTGCTTGGATGTCTGCCCCTTTTGCTTTTAAAAGAACCGTAGAAAAGCTATCACGCTCTTGTAATAAGGCCAAAAGGACGTGTTCTGTGCCTAAATACCGGTGACCAAAGCGTCTTGCTACATTTTCTGCTTCTTGTAAAATTCGCTTCACACGCGGCGTAAGAACAGCGGGTGGTACTTTTGCCTTTCCTTCGCCGACCATTTGAACGATCGTGTCTTTGATTTCATCGTAGCTCGCTCCTCCTACTTCAAGAGCTTCTTTTGCCAATGTATCTTGCTCTAATAAGGCCAAGAGCAAATGCTCGGTGCCAATATATTCGTGTTTTAACTCCCATGCTTGGGAGGCTGCTTCTCGTAATAAAATATTGATGTCATTGCCGTTTGCCATGTACATCCTCCTTTAAAAAATAACTGCGTACGTACTCCGCCCGTACGACTTCATCTTGCGCTGTTAAATTCGCTTGTTCTTTATATTGTTTAATGGTGTATTCTTGCATATGAAACATGAGATTGTCGATGTCGCGGACGTCCATGTGACATAAAATCCCCATGCAAATGCCTGCGCGAACGTGGGACAAATGCGTGAACGTCTCTTCTGCGGTCAACTGTCTCGCGTATTTTAAAATTCCTAGGGAGCGAAAGATGACATCTGCCACGCCATAAGGCATGCTCTCCATCATGGCTTTTCGGGTGTGCCTCTCTTGTTCAATGAGACTCTCCACCACTTTTTGTAGCTTTTCCACCGCTTCCATTTCCGTGTAGCCCAAAGTGCGTTGATTCGAGATTTGGAAGAGATCGCCTAAGGCTTCTGACCCTTCTCCATAGATACCGCGACTTGTGATGCCCACTTTTCCAAGGCTATCTAACATTCCCTTCAGTTGTTGGGAATATCGAAGAGCTGGCAAATGAAGCATCACAGAAGCGCGAAGGCCAGTCCCAGTATTGGTGGGACAAGCGGTCAAATAACCAAATTCTCTGTGCCATGCAAAGGGCAGGTGCTCTTCGAGCTGTTCTGTAATGGTAAATACCGCATCAAAACAGTCTTCCAATTGGAGTCCAGGCAAAATTTGTTGGATGCGAAGATGGTCTTCTTCGTTGACCATAATTGTCATGTTCTCTTTTTCCGACAAATAATATTCGGAAATCATTTTATTTTTGATTAAATCCGGGCTAATATAATGTTGTTCCATGAGTACGCGACGGGTTAAACGGTCCACTTCTCGCATTCTTTGATGAACGAATGAATCGGCCCCTGGTAACTGTTCAACAGCCACTTGAATTTCTTGACTAATTGTCTCCGCTTCTTCTGCTTCCGTGCGGTGGGGAAAACAGGTGTCTTGTAAATTTCTCGCAAGACGAACTCTGGTGGAGACCACCACGTCTTTTTGTTTTGTCTTCCCTTCCGTAATCCATTTAGGCATCGTTTACTCCTTTGGAATTGCCTTTTGCAGCTCCTTCATTTCATCGCGGAGCACGGCAGCTCCTTCATAATTTTCTTCAGCGATACACACTTCCAGCGCTTCTTGTTTTTCCATGAGTTGCATCTCAATATCAAAGCTTTCCTCTTCAGCACTGGGCGTGAAATTTTTTGGGACAGCCCCTTTGTGTGTTGTCGTCCCTTGGGCCATTTTTAAGGTTTGTCTCGCTTTATCGAAAAATTCTGTGTAGCAGTGGTCACATCCAAAGCGACCAGAATTAATAATATCTGTAAATGTGGAATTGCAGTGGGAACATCTTCGTTCCTTTTGCTCTTCTTGTTCCTCGAAAAAACCACTGAGAATGTGTTTTAAATTATCTTGAAAATAAGCAAACAACTCTTCGTCCATATTCCCTGCCCCTTTTATAAAGAGTTCTTGGGCACAGGTTGTACATAAATGGAGTGTCGTTTTTTCTTGGTGGGCATCGATGGTGTGAATCATCAATTGAGCATCTTTTTCACAGCGATCGCATTTCATAGTTATCCCTCCGTTCGAAAGTAGACCATAAGCATATTGCGCAATAAATCAGCGCGTACTCGGTTTCTGTCTTCTTTTACTTTATTTAATGCGACATCTTCCATAGCTTGGAGCATGAGTTGCCCTTCTTTTGGTTGAGCAATTTTCTCTTTCACAAGCTTTTGAATAATATGGGTCGCACGGTCTTTGGTAATTTGGTCACCAATGGTACTTTGTACCAAGTTTTTTAGCGTTTCATCATCGTCCATTTGAACACGGACGATGCGAATGTATCCCGCGCCGCCACGTCTGCTCTCTATTGTATACCCTTTGTAGGGAGAGAACCTGGTGGTCAGCACATAGTTAATTTGTGATGGAGCACAGCCAAACTGTTGCGCCATTTCATTTCTACCAATTTCTAAAACGCCGTCTTCCGCCTCTTTTAATAGTTGAAGGATAAAGCGTTCGATTTGATTACTAAGTCCTGCCATCATTCACCTCCGCTGACTTTGACTATCTTTTACTAAATGTAGATATAGTAAGTCCACCCTCTGTGGACTTAGACAAATTATACCATCTTTTACCATCTGCTGCAAGCAAAAAGGCCAGTGTCACTACCAGCCAGAATCAACACTTAAAATATAATTTTTGGGATTTAAAATCCTCGAATAAGGCCTGATAGTAAAAGACCCACGATGATACCGAGAATTAATGTAACGAACAATTTTATTTTTTCATTCATTGCAGGTTCCTTTCTGAAATTGAATCGAGCATTCGACAAAATCCCTGAACACAAATCGCTCCACTTTCTTGTACAAAAATAGAACGAAACACTGCAACTGCCGCTGCTGATTGAGGCTCGATTTCCAAATCTCTTAAGTGTTGTAGATATCTAGTACCCAAAATAAATTGTTCTAAACCATTAACAAAAGATACTTAAAGTGCAATCAACACTTGTTTTGCAACCAAGAAAACCCAAAAAAATCGTTGTAATAATCCAAATCAACAAAAGTTCCTTCTTTTACCATTGTAAGAATTTCATCGGCCGACGCCCATTTAACCGCTTGCACTTCGTCCGACTGTAACAAAAGTATTTCTTCTATCTCTTGTCGAAAAAGAAAAATATAAAAGTGAACTGATTCTTCTGTGATGACTTTGTAGAATGTCGCATTCTCTTCTTTGAGCGTGATGCCCAATTCTTCTTTTGCTTCTCTGATCGCC
>CAMDZK010000094.1 GCA_945910665.1 uncultured Peptostreptococcaceae bacterium | reverse complement strand
GACATTCATTTCTTTGCATACGCCCCAAATGCTGATCCCTGTGCCTGTCAACAATATTATCTAAATCATATTCTAAGTCTAAAAGATGTTCTGTGCTATGTTCTTCATTCATGATGATGGTGAGGAGTTCTTCAAACATCTCAGCAACAATCCGTTGGGTTTCACGAATTTCTTCCATACTGACATCAGAGTAAACGAGCTTATGGTCAAAGGAAACTTCTGCTATTTCACCAATATTTTTAGAATAATCGCCGACGCGTTCTAAGTTTCTCGCGACGTTAATAAAGTTTGATGCCATCTGAGATTGTCCCTGTGTAATCGGCAAGCTCAGCGTATATACGCTCGATTTTGTCAGCTCTGAATTCAGAAAGTTAATGATGGATTCATTATGATAAATCTTTTTTTCCCTTGAGTCTGAATATTCATATAAATTTTCCATGGCATAATTAAAGTTGTCCTTCGCTATGTTTTGCATTCTAATTAATTCAGAACGAATACTGGAAAGAAGAACAACGACATTGTTTTGGCTATTTTTAGTGACATAGATGAGTTTTTTCGGTTCCCCAATTTCGACTTTTCCAGGCACAACGACGCGAGCCATGTCTGCCAGTTTGGAACTAAACGGAAGGAGAAGTAAAGTCGTTACTACGTTAAATACCGTATGTAAAATGGCGATTTGTTCCATCGAGTTATTTGGAAACGCATTTGTAATCCAAGTGCCTACAGGTAAAAACAATGTTAACAAGAGAAATAGTGCAGTACCAATCAAGTTAAAGAGTACGTGGCTGGCGGCAACGCGTCTAGCCATTGTCGATGCACCAATGGATGCTAATACTGATGTAATACATGTCCCGATGTTTTGTCCATAAACGATGTACATACTCGTTGAGAAGGGTACGAGCCCTTGACTTGCTAAAGCCTGTAAGACACCTACCGATGCAGACGAACTTTGAATGAGTGCAGTAAAAAGCGCTCCGACGATAATTCCTACAATTGGGTTAGAAATTGTCGTGATCAGGTGGGCAAAAGTTTTCGATTCGCGAAGGGGAGCCATTGCGCCACTCATGATTCCCATCCCCATGAAGAGGAAACCAAGACCCATCAATATCTGTCCTATGTACTTTCGTTGGCGTTTCTTCATCATTGTAAAAATGAGTCCAGTAAAAGCAATAAGTGGTGCGATTGCCGTGATGTTTAATGCAATTAAGTGACCGGTAATCGTCGTACCAATATTGGCTCCGATGATCACGTTAATGGCCTGTGGCAATGTCATTAAGTTTGAACTTACAAATCCAACGGCCATAACCGTCGTTGCAGAAGAACTTTGGATAATGGCTGTAATGACGATCCCGACAAGCATTCCCAAGAACTTATTGGATGTAAGTTTTTCTAAAATACCTTGTAATTTGTCGCCGGCGGCAAGCTCAAGCCCATCTCCCATGGTAGTCATACCATAGAGAAAAAGCGCCAAGCCTCCAAGTAGCGAAAAAACATTTGTAATTTCCATGTAACCCCCAGTAAAATGTATTCGATCGTACGAATTAATGGTACCATAAAATACGAAATGGGGGTACCTTCTTTTCATAAAGTTTTTCAATGCAATGGCACTCATTTCCATGGAGAAAAAAATGATTTTAGGAAGAAAACATGATACGATGATAGAATGGATACGAAAGAGGAGGATATTGTGACACAATTAGACTTTAAAGATTTAATTATGGCCTTTTCAGATGCGAAAGGGGCCCCTGGATTTGAACATGAAGTGGCAAAGCTCGTCACAGAACAAAGTGAAGGGTTGGGTGAGATTGCCAAGGATACGATGGGCAATGTTTACATTGACCGCAAAGGGAACTCAGAAGACCATTCGCGTTTGCTCATTCAATTAGATGCTCATATGGATGAAGTAGCCTTTATTGTACACACAATCATGGACAACGGAATGCTTACCGTTGCGCCTTTAGGTGGATGGGTTGCCCATAATGTAATGGCACATAAAATGCTTGTGCGTACAGCCGATGGAAACTATGTGCCAGGACTTACTGTAAGTAAACCGCCGCATTACATGTCAGAAGCTGAGAAAAAAGCAGGCGTAACGATTGATTCGGTTCTCATTGACGTAGGAACAAGTTCCTATGATGAAACGGTTGCCTTAGGCATAGAAATTGGCGAGCCCATTGTGCCAGATGTCACATGTACCTACGATGAAGAGCGCGATTTATTGATGGGGAAAGCCTTTGATTGCCGCAGTGGTTGTGCGAATATGTTAGAGACCATGCGTCGCTTAAAAGATGATGAATTGGAAGTTGACGTTGTTGCAGCTTTTTCTACCCAAGAAGAAGTGGGAACACGAGGAGCCATTGTCACAACGAATACGATTCAACCGGATTTAGCCATTGTCTTTGAAGGTTGTCCTGCCGATGACCCCTATGTAGGACAAAAAGCGCAACAATCAGCTCTTGGTAAAGGACCGAATCTCCGCCATGTGGATGCAAAGATGATCACTCATCCAAAGTTTCAACGTTTTACAATTGATATTGCAAAAGCAAATGACATTTTGCATCAACGAGGTGTTCGGACTGGAGGTGCTACGAATGGTGGTGCCATTCACATTTCAAGTCAAGGGATACCAACCATTGTCTTAGGCGTGCCTGTGCGCTATATCCATACACATTATGGGTATGCGAAGATGATCGACCATGAAGAAACGGTGCGCTTGGCAACAGAAGTCATTCGCGCATTAAATGATTCTGTATACGATACATTTTCCGAATAAGAAAGGAGTCCACGTGGACTCCTTTTTTTATATTATTCACTTAAAAACGCATCAGCGCGTTTTAAATCTTCAATGACAGGCAGATGTTGCGGACAAATTTTTTCGCAATTTCCGCATTCGACGCATTGGGAAGCGTCTTTCTTTTCTTCTTGGAATTTTTTGTATCGTTCTTGATTTTCTTCCTTTAATTCATAGACAAAGGCGTTGTTGAATAGTTCAAAGTTTCCTGGAATGTTTACGCCTACTGGGCATGGCATGCAATATTCGCAAGAAGTACATCCCACTTGAACGCGCGCTTTGTAGATGGTCTTCGCTTCTTCAATTCTCTCTTTTTCCACCTGGGAAAAATGACCGACGCCCGCACGGCTAGCAGTTTCAATGTTTTCTTTCACTTGTTCCATCGTGCTCATACCGCTGAGTACGACAGAAACTTCAGGGCGATCCCACAAGTAAGAAAATGCCCATGCGGATGGAGTTTGTTTCGTTTCAGCATTTGCAAAGACCTCTTGAATGTCTTTTGGCACATAGGAGAGTTTTCCTCCTTTTAATGGTTCCATAATAACGACGCTGATGCCTTTGTCGTAGGCCGCTTGGAGTCCTTTCAAGCCCGCTTGGTATTCCGTATCCAAATAGTTTAATTGGATTTGGCAAAAATCCCAGTCATAAGAATTTAAAATTTCTTCAAACACGGGATACTCATCGTGGAAAGAAAATCCAGCATATTTAATTTTTCCTTTTTTCTTCGCTTCGTCGAGAAAAGAAAACACATCTAACTCTTTGATTTTATCCCACGTTTTTCGATATAAACTGTGGAGCAAATAAAAATCGATGGTGTCGGTTCCGAGGCGCTCTAACTGCTCGTCGAGTTTTGCTTCAAAATCTTCATATGTATCTGTAAGCCATACGGGAAGTTTATCTGCAATGACCACTTTCTCGCGGTATCCATCGGCCAGCGCTTTTTTTACGAGGTCTTCACTATTGCCACCGTGATAATTGTATGCAGTGTCAATGTAATTGACGCCGTGATCAATGGCGTAACGAACCATTTCAATGGCTTTTTCTTCATCAATGCGCGCGTTGTCTTTTTCAAGAACTGGGAAACGCATACACCCAAAACCTAACTGCGATACCTTGACCTTGTCTTTTGTTATTTCTCGATACAACATTCTTTCTTCCTCCTCCTTGTCGCAGTGGATTGCCTTGTATTAACCATGCGAAATTGTTATAATGAATATGCAACATTAGGGGATAATATCTCCTAAACCTATTATACCTAGTTAAAGGAGGGCTTTCAAATGAGTGCTAAAAAAACTCCGCTCTATGACAAACACATAGAAGCGGGCGGCAACGTCGTTGACTATGCTGGCTGGTATCTTCCTGTCGACTATAGTGGACTGATTCCAGAGCATGAAGCGGTGAGAAACAACGCTGGTTTATTCGATGTTTCTCACATGGGTGAAATCACCGTCAAAGGTCCAGAAGCTGAAAAGTTTTTACAATACCTTTTCACGAATGATCTTTCAACAATCGAAGATGGACAATGTGTATACGGTCTTTTCCTCTATGAAGACGGCGGAGCTGTAGACGATTTATTAATTTATCGCAAGGCACAAGATGATTTTTATCTCGTTGTCAACGCATCCAACGCAGACAAAGACTATGATTGGATTCTCAAGCACAAAGACGATTTCGATGTAGAAGTTGAAAATATTTCTGACACAGTCGGTGAAGTCGCCATTCAAGGACCAAAAGCAGAAGCGATTTTACAAAAACTAACCGATACAGATTTAAAAGAAATCAAATTCTTCCATTTTAAAGAAGGCGTTAAATTAACCGACGAAAAACTCGACGTTATGATTTCTCGCACTGGTTATACTGGAGAAGATGGATTTGAAATCTACGCATCCAATGAAGATATCGTAAAAATTTGGGATGCACTTTTAGAAGCAGGAAAAGACGATGGTCTTCTCCCAACAGGACTCGGATGCAGAGATACGCTTCGTTTCGAAGCAAACATGCCTCTCTACGGCAACGAAATTACAGATGAGATTAATCCTTTAGAAGCTGGTCTGAAATTTGCCGTTAAATTAGATAAAGAGAGTGACTTTGTGGGTAAGAAAGCTTTACAAGAACAAACGGATAAAGGTTTAACGCACAAAGTAGCAGCCTTTGAATTAACAGGCAAAGGCATTCCAAGACACGGCTATGAAGTGGTTAAAGATGGCGAAGTCATCGGTCATGTAACCACAGGTTATATGTCACCAACTTTAGGCAAAGCGATTGGAAAAGCGTATGTTCCAATGGAACACGCAGCACTTGGCAGCGAATTTGAAATTCGTATGCGTAAAAAACTCGTTCCAGCAGTTGTTGTATCAGCTAAATTTTTGAAAAAATAGGAGGAAGAAAAAATGAAAGTAGAAAAAGGTTTATTGTACACGAAAGAACATGAGTGGGCAAAAGTAGAAGGAAACGTAGTCACTGTAGGTTTAACAGCATACGCTGCTGACCATTTAGGAGATATCGTATACGTTGAGCTTCCAGATGTTGATGACGAATTAGAAAAAGGCGATACATTGGCTTCTATCGAGTCTGTAAAAGCAGCTTCTGACGTTTACACTTCTTTCGACGGTAAAGTAATCGAAGTAAACGAAGAATTAGATGACGAACC
>CAMDZK010000093.1 GCA_945910665.1 uncultured Peptostreptococcaceae bacterium | reverse complement strand
TCATGCGTATCAACATGAGGTTATGAAAAAGTCCGAATTTGAACGGACAGAACTTTCAAAAGAAAAAACGGGCGTCCTCTTAGATGGACTTTGCGCAATCAATCCTGCCACGGAGCAAGAAATACCGATTTGGATCTCTGACTATGTGCTCATGACGTATGGTACAGGCGCCATTATGGCTGTTCCAGGGCATGACCAACGGGACTATGAGTTCGCGAAAAAATTTGATATGCCAATTATCGAAGTCATCGCAGGAGGCGATCTTTCCAAAGAGGCCTATACGGATGTGGAAGAAGGAACGCTCATCAATTCTGGCTATTTGAACGGACTTTCCGTACAAGATGCTAAGGAAAAAATCTCCGATGTCCTCGCAGAAAAAGGCATTGGCGAGAAAAAAGTGAACTACAAACTGAGAGACTGGGTCTTCTCCCGTCAGAGATATTGGGGAGAACCAATTCCAATTGTCCACTGTGACACATGCGGAATGGTTGCCGTACCAGAAGAAGAACTACCACTGACTCTTCCACCACTCAAAGAGTATGAAACCACAGACACGGGCGAATCTCCCTTAGCGAAAATTACCGATTGGGTGAACACCACCTGCCCAAGCTGTGGCGGACCAGCAAAGCGAGAAACGGATACTATGCCTCAATGGGCAGGGTCTTCTTGGTATTTCCTTCGTTACACAGACCCTCATAACGATGAAGCTTTGGCATCAAAAGAAGCACTTGATCATTTCATGCCCGTGGATTGGTATAACGGCGGGATGGAACATACAACACTGCATCTGTTGTATTCACGTTTTTGGCATAAATTCCTCTATGATATCGGGGTAGTTCCTACAGCAGAACCGTATGCAAAGAGAACGTCTCACGGTATGATTTTGGGTGAAGACAATGAGAAAATGTCCAAGTCTCGTGGAAATGTCATCAACCCAGATGATATCGTCGAAGAATATGGTGCTGACACGATGCGTACCTACGAAATGTTCATTGGTGATTTTGAAAAAACGGTCCCTTGGTCTGAAAATGGCGTGAAAGGATGCCGCAGATTCTTAGATCGCGTATGGAGACTTAGTGAAAAAGTCGTGGATGGAGACGATTACGGTGCATTGAATCGTCAAGTGCATAAGACGATTAAAAAAGTATCCAATGACTTTGAAACGCTGAAATTCAACACGGGTATTGCCGCATTGATGGAGCTGACCAATGCAGCCTATGACGAAGGAGAGATGACAAAACCTGCTTTTGCTACCTTCCTTACATTGCTCTATCCAGTGGCACCGCATATTACAGAAGAGCTTTGGGAAAAAGTGATTGGCGATGGCTTTATCCACGATCGTCCATGGCCAAGCTTTGACGAAGCGGCGACAATCGACGAGTCGATTCAACTTCCGATCCAAGTGAATGGAAAAATGCGAGGCACCATTGAAGTGCCTGTTGATATTACACAGGAAGAAGTTTTACCAAAAATCCAAGAACACGAAGGAATCTATAAACACATTGAAGGCAAAGAAATCGTGAAAGAAATCTTTGTTCCAGGTAAAATATACAATGTGATTGTAAAAGGATAGGAGGTAGTCTTTTGATTCACATTGTCATTGATTCTGTTGCGTATCTTTCGAAAGAATACGTAGAAGAACACAATTTAACCGTCGTCCCTCTTTCTTATATTTTTGAAGGAGAAAGCACGAAAGAACCTCTCCCTGGAGAGTTTGACGCCTTTTATGAGCGTCTTCAAAAAAGCAACGAGTTTCCAACGACTTCACAGCCGTCTGTGGGAAATTTCTACCTTGTGTTTGATGAATTAACAAAAAATCCAGAAGATGAAGTGATTTGTATCACCCTTTCTTCAGGAATTAGTGGAACGTACAATTCCGCTCTCTTAGCGAAAAAAGAAAGTGCAGAGGACCGTATTTACGTGATTGACTCCACATTGGCAGCAGCCATGGAAGCGCGATTAATTGAAATCGCCGTCCAGCTGCGTGACGAAGGAAAGCCAGCCAAAGAAATTGTAGAGGCAATTTACGATGAAATACCGCAGCTATCCATGAATTTACTCGTTGACAATTTAGAGTATTTAAAACGGGGTGGTAGAATCTCCGGCTCCGTCGCTGCAGTAGGTGGTTTTTTAGGAATTAAACCCATCATTACTTTTGTCGAAGGGAAACTGGAGATGAAAGATAAAGTACGGGGAATGAAAAAAGCCATTGAAAAATCCATTGCGGATATTCCAAAAGACGCCACATGGGTTCGCGTCCATCATATTCTAGCGAGGGATTTGGCGGAAGAAATTGCCCAAGAGATCCGCACACAATTTCCTGAGGCAGATGTAGCCTTATGGGAACTGGGCCCTGTCATTGGGTGTCATGTAGGACCGGGTACCGTGGGCATTGCCTACAATGGTGTGAAATAAACCTGAAAACTTGTTTATTTACGAAGGGTTCGGGTAGAAGAAGAAAGAGCTCATTTGAATTCTCAAATGGGCTCTTTTTATACTTGACAAGAATAGTAGGGTATTGTACACTGGTATTGAAAGTGAGGCGAAAGGCATGAAATTATCGACCAGAGGACGGTATGGACTCCGAGCGATGCATCAACTGGCAGAAAAAAGTAATAAAGGACCTGTACCTCTGTCTGAAATTGCTCTAGCCCAAGATATCTCTCTTCATTACTTAGAGCAGATTATGCGTAAACTCCGTTTGGACGGACTCGTGTTAAGTACGCGAGGCGCTCAAGGGGGCTACGCGCTCGCGAAACCCGCATCGGAAATCTATGTCGGAGAAATACTCCGCAGTTTAGAAGGTGACTTGCGCATTGTCGACTGCAAAGACTGCAATGAATCGGAAGATTCAGTGTGTGAACGTGCAGATGATTGTCCAACGTTTGCGTTGTGGGAAAAGATAAATACAGAAATCAGTGGAGTGGTCGATCAAACGACACTTGCTGATATGATCGAAGGAAACGTGTAGGAGGAACCAATGAAGCGCACCGTATATTTAGATAATGCAGCGACAACCAAAGTGGATCCAGATGTATTAGAAGTAATGCTTCCCTATTGGAAAGAAGAGTATGGAAACCCTTCTAGCATCTATCAAATCGGGTCCCGTGCAAAAGCCGCCATCGAAGAAGCGCGTGCTAAAGTCGCAGAGATTTTTCACGCAAAACCAAAAGAAATTTATTTTACTTCTTGTGGTACCGAATCGGATAACTGGGCTATTATTTCTTATGCTCTTGCGAATCGTACCAAAGGAAACCATATTATCACATCTAAAATTGAACACCATGCAGTTCTTCATTCCTGTGCATGGTTAGAAAAAAATGGATATGAAGTCACCTACTTAGACGTGGATGAATACGGTAGAGTTTCTGTGGATGATTTTAGAGAAGCGATTCGTCCGGATACCATTTTGGCATCCATTATGTTTGCCAATAACGAAATTGGAACGATTCAACCGATTCGTGAACTCGCAGAAGTAGCTCATGAAAAAGAGATCTTCTTCCATACGGACGCCGTGCAAGCCATTGGCGATCAGGAAATCAATGTACAAGAATTAGGCGTAGATGCCTTCTCTCTCAGTGGACATAAAATTCATGGGCCCAAGGGAATAGGTATGCTCTACTTGCGTCAGGGAATTAAACTTCCAGCTTATATTCACGGAGGGGCACAAGAACGGAATAAACGCGCAGGCACAGAAAATGTGGCCTTTATCGTAGGCCTTGCGAAAGCGATTGAGAAAGCGTATACCAATCGAGAAGAACGGTTAGACAAAATCAGAGAAGTACGCGATTACTTGCGTGAAAAAATTGAGGCAGAAATTCCACATATTCGTTTTAATGGACATCCAACCGATCGTCTTGCGAACAACCTCAGTGTCTGTTTCGAGTTTATCGAAGGTGAGTCTCTCTTGCTCATGCTCGACATGGAAGGCATTGCAGGGTCATCAGGTTCAGCTTGTACGTCGGGGTCATTAGATCCATCCCATGTACTGTTAGCGATTGGATTACCTCATGAAATTGCCCACGGTTCCTTGCGTCTTTCCCTTTCAGAAGAGACGACAAAGGCAGAAATCGACTATGTTGTAGAGAAATTGGCGATTATCGTTGACCGCTTGCGTCAAATGTCGCCCTTATATGAAAAGGTAGGTAAATAAATGTATTCTGAAAAAGTAATGGATCATTTCATCAATCCTAGAAATGTCGGAGAAATTGAAAATGCCAGTGGCGTTGGTGAAGTTGGAAACCCACGCTGCGGCGATATTATGAAAATGTATTTGGATATCGAAGATGGGATTATCAAAGATGTAAAATTTAGAACCTTTGGTTGTGGATCTGCCATTGCGTCTTCTTCCATGGCAACGGAACTCATCAAAGGAAAATCCATTCAAGAAGCGATGGAATTGACGAATAAACAAGTAGCAGATAACCTCGATGGTCTTCCACCGGTAAAAATGCACTGTTCCGTCTTAGCAGAACAAGCAATCAAATCCGCCCTTTACGATTATCAACAAAGAAGCGGAATCAAAATTGCTGGCTTAGAAGATTTCGATCCCGATTATGATCCACACGATGACGAAGATCACGGTCACGACGAGGATTGATAACCAACTCAAAATCGTATAAAATTAAGATAGGTTCTTGTATGCTTAACTCAGAAGTATGACACATTCAGTCGCAGGAGTTCCTACCTCGGCACGCTGGCGGCCGAGGTAGGATGCTACGCACTGTGTTAGAAAAAATTACACATCAGGATATGGCCTCGGAAGGAAGCTCCTGCTGACCTCTTATTCGATTAACGATTGTGTAGACGCTGAGGATAGGCCATTCAATGCCTATCTTTTTTTATTTGAGAAAACGGAGGACACAATGAATCAATCATTTTTACTAAACGTTTTACTCTTTACTTTAATTTTGCTGATGGGATTTGCGACCTATTATTTGATTCACATTGGAAATCAACACGTAGGGCCATCCAAACGCATTCACCTCCAAAAGGACAGAATTTTGAAAGTTCTTTTAGGGATCTTTCTCGCGATTGGCTTTATTGTGCTCGTAAGAAATAATCCGGTTATACGAAGTGTGTTGTTTGCGATTGTTTTGGCGGCTGTAATGGCGTACATTCTCAATCCTCTCGTACAACGACTGGAAAGAAAAGGCGTCAAGCGAACGCTTGCCATCCTCATCATTTATGCGATGATTGTCGCGGTACTCGCCATTTTGTTTATCCTAGTGCTACCACGTACCGTTCGAGAGACGACAAACTTTATCCGTGCATTGCCAACTCTTCTCACAAGGGGAATCAATTCCATTGTCGACTTTGTGGATATGCAAATGGGGGACTACATTTCCATTAATGAAATGGCCAATCGAGTCAATGCAGCATTAAGCGAAATTCTTGTGAATCTACAGGATATGATTTTTAATTTTGCCGGTTCTGTATCTGGTTACTTAGGAAGTTTGTTTACGCGTTTTGTTGGAGTTTTTATATTCCCTA
>CAMDZK010000092.1 GCA_945910665.1 uncultured Peptostreptococcaceae bacterium | reverse complement strand
CCTGTCATTCATGTCTATAACTCTTTTCCAAACTATCCTTCTTGCATCGATCTTAAGTTCGTTGCCTTGGTGGATATGGTTGTCAATGATAGCTGATATAAGGTTATGGGCTGCAGTGATGGCATGGAAGTCACCAGTAAAGTGAAGGTTGATGTCGTCCATAGGAACTACTTGGGAGTATCCTCCTCCAGCTGCCCCACCCTTAACACCAAAGCTTGGTCCTAAGGAAGGTTCACGAAGTGCAGTGACTGTCGTTTTACCAATGCGGTTTAATCCCATGGAAAGACCAATATTTACAGTGGTTTTTCCTTCTCCTGCTGGAGTTGGGTTAATTGCAGTGACAAGAACGAGTTTACCGTCTTTTTGGTTTTTTCTTTCTTCCAATACGTCTAAGCTAATTTTCGCTTTATATTCGCCGTATTGTTCAAGATCTTTTTTCTCGATTCCTAATTTTTCAGCTACCTCAATAATAGGTTTCATTTGCGCCTCTTGCGCAATTTGAACATCTGTTTTCAATTTCATTCCTCCTTTAGTTCGAAATGATACTCCATGACTGTAGCGTATCACATTCCTGTTGTTTTTTCAACTGTTCTTAAAGTCCGATGTCTTTACGATAACGAATTTCTTCTGCTCTGAAGTTTTTCAAATTTTTATAGAGTTTTTCTCTACATTCTTCCAGCGTTTGCTGAATTGTCACAAAAGTAAGAACCCTACCACCATGTGATACCCATTTTTCACCATGGAAAGCAGTTCCATTATGAAAAATGATAATATCTTCATCAAAACCTTTCAAATCGCCAAGTTCAATGCCTTTGCGGTAGGTTCCAGGGTATCCTTCTGCTGTCAGGACAACACCCATTGCAACGCCTTCTTTATAGGATAAATCTTTGGATTCTAGCGTTTGATCCATCGCTTTTTGGAAGACTTCCCCTAAATCGCTATCCAATAGGGGAATCAGCGCTTCTGTTTCTGGGTCTCCAAAGCGCGTATTAAATTCCAATACATAAGGGACGTCATCTTGCACTAAAAATCCGATAAACAATAGTCCTGTAAAGGCTAAGTCTTCTTCCATCAAAGCTTTTTCTATCTGGGGAACCACTTCTCTCAACATCTTCTCTTCCACTGCTGGTGAAAGCTTTGGATTGGGTGAAATGCATCCCACACCACCCGTATTTTCTCCTTCGTCGCCTTCGAAAATGCGTTTATAGTCCATCGCCGTTTGCATAGGAATTAATTTTCCCGCAGAGGCAATGCAAAAGAGAGATACTTCGTATCCCTGAAGAAATTCTTCTAATAATATGCGTTGGCCTTCTTTTCCAAAGCGTTTGCCTTCTAAAATCGACTCGATGGCGTCGTGCGCCTCTTCTTCATTTTGTGCAATGATTACGCCTTTGCCTGCGCAGAGACCATCCGCTTTCACCACGACAGGATAGGAGAAGTCAAGAAGAGCTTTTTTCGCATCTTCAATGGTATCGACAGTAACGGCTTTTGCTGTAGGAATGTCATATTTGAGTAATAAATCCTTGGTAAATGACTTCGACGATTCCAATTGAGCTTCTTTTTGCGTCGGACCAAAAATTTGAAGGCCCGCGCGTCGAAATTCATCCACAATCCCAAGTGCCAACGGCACTTCAGGGCCGACAATCGTCAAGTCAATTCCTTTTTCTTTTACTACTTGGATGAGTTTATCTGTTTCAACAACGTCAATGGGAAGGTTGGTCGCGATTTGCGATGTGCCGCCATTACCGGGAGCACAAAACAATGCATCCACTACTTTTGATTGATCAAGTCCCCATAATAGGGCGTGTTCTCTTCCTCCAGAGCCGATTACAAGTACTTTCATTGTGCCTCCTAATGTCTAAAATGGCGCATGCCTGTAAAAATCATGGTCATATTCTTTTCATCTGCTACATCGATCGAATCTTGGTCTTTTACAGAACCACCTGGTTGAATCACCGCACTAATGCCCGCTTCTGCTAAAGCTATGATGGAGTCTGCAAAGGGAAAGAATGCATCTGATGCAAGAACGGCTCCCTTCCTCTTTTCGCCTGCACGGTCGATCGCTTCTTCCACGGCCCAAAAACGGTTCACTTCACCTAGACCAATGCCTAAGGTTCCTTCATCTTTCGCGATGACCACGCCATTGGATTTGATGATTTTCGCGACTTTCCAAGCAAAGAGCATATCGTCTTTTTCCTCTTGCGTCGGTTCACGTTTGGTCACAACTTCCAGTTTCTCATAAAGAGCTGTATCTTCTTCTTGCATGAGAATACCCCCTGGAACCGATTGAATTTTCCAAGGTGCTGGTTCTGGTTTTGTCATCAAATCGTCCACTTGGATGATACGGAGATTTTTCTTGGCTTCAAAGACTTTCAATGCACCATCTGAGAAAGCTGGTGCTAAAATGACTTCCAAGAAAATTTGAGTCAAATCTTGGGCCAATGCTTCATCCACTATGTCATTAAAGATAATAATTCCCCCAAAAATCGATTGGGGATCCGCATCGTGTGCTTTTTTGTAAGCTTCTCTCAACGTATCCGCTGATGCGACAGCACAGGGATTTTGATGTTTAATGGCGATGCAGGTTTTTCGTTCTGGAAATTCTTTGATGGCAGTCATTCCAAATGCCAAATCGCCGTAATTATTATAAGATAATTCTTTTCCTTGGAATTGTTTCATTCCTTTGAAACTTCCCGCCTCTTTTTCGCATTTTTCTAGGAAGCGCGCCTTTTGGTGGGGGTTTTCGCCATAACGAAGGGAAATTCCTTTATCATAAACACCAAAGAAATGACTTTGGTCGCCGGTTTTTTCTGCAAAATAGGTAGCGATAGCTGCATCATATGCTGCCGTTGTCGCAAAAGCTTCAAAAGCAAGTTGTTTTCGAAAAGCGAGATCAGCCGTGGTATTTTTCAATGCTTCAATCACTCTGTCATATTGGCTTGGGCTTGTAACTATATAGCAATCGCTATGGTTTTTTGCTGTTGCCCGAATGAGTGAGGGTCCGCCAATGTCAATTTTCTCAATAATCTCTTGTTCTGTGGAATCTTCTTTTGCAACAGTTTCTTCAAAAGGATAAAGAGTATTGACGACCATATCGATGGGTAAAATCCCATGTTCTTTCACCGTATCCACATGGTCTTGCACATCCCGGCGAAACAAAATGCCACCAAAAAGATAAGGGCTAAGGGTCTTTACCCGTCCATCTAAAATTTCTGGAAAGTGAGTAATTTCATCAACTCCAATGACCGATAATCCTTGCTCTTCCAAATGTTTCTTTGTATTTCCCGTGGAGAGGATTTCCCAATCCATGGCCGCCAGTGCTTTGGCAAATTCTGCCACACCGGTTTTATCGTACACGCTAATCAAACATCTCTTTTTCATAGGTCACCTCTCAAATATGCACGAATCGTCTTGGGATAGAGACGATGTTCTACTTCTAACACACGCGCTTGTAATGTTTCTGGCGTATCATCTTCTTTCACTTCGACTTTTTCTTGGGCGAGAATCCTCCCTCCGTCACACACTTCGGTGACGAGATGGACGGTCGGCCCACTTTCTTTTTCCTTCGCCGCTAGCACGGACTCGTGGACGCGAATCCCATAAAAGCCTTCACCGCCAAACTTAGGTAGGAGAGCTGGATGGATATTTAAAATCGCATCCGGGTAGGCTGCAATCACATTTTCTGGGAGGATCGTCAAAAACCCTGCCAATGCGACAACGTCAATGGCATATTCCCGTAGTGTTTGAATGAGTGCTTCCCCATACGCGTCCAGACTTTCGTAATCCTTACACTTGCTAACCACAGTTGGGATACCCGCCTTTTTTGCTCGCACAAGGCCATAGGCATCTTCTTTATTGGAAAGGATCAAAGCGATGGTTGCGCCCAGGTCCCCTTGTTTCTCCGCATCGATGATGCTTTGTAAATTGCTGCCTGACCCAGAAATGAATACGGCTAGTCGATGGAGCACAAGTGCACCTTCTCTTCCGATTTTTCGATAACGCCCAAAGGAATCGGTTCCTCACCTGCTTCTTTTAAGAGAGCGATCGCCTCTTCTTCTTTGTCTTGTGGAATAAAAAGAAGGAAACCAACGCCCATATTAAAGGTTGAAAACATTTCTTTTCGTGAAGTTCCGCCCCAGTGTTGTAGAAGATTGAAAATCTCTGGCACTTTCCAAGCGTCAGTGTCGACTTTCACACCAAGACCCTCGGGTAACGCCCGTGGAATATTTTCGTAGAATCCACCCCCTGTGATGTGAACACATGCGTGGACCAGGTCATTTTCGATTAAAGGCATCACTTGTTTTGTATAAATGCGTGTTGGCGTTAAGAGGGTTTCTAAGAGGGGTTTTTCTAATGTTTCTTCTCTGTGATTTTTGTCGAAATTCATTTTGTCCCAAATAATTTTTCGGACCAAGGAAAATCCATTACTATGGACGCCAGAGGAAGGAAGACCAATCATCACGTCCCCTTCCTTCACACGGTCTGGGCCTAAGATTTTCTTTTTGTCGACGATTCCCACACAAAAACCAGCGATATCGTACTCGCCATCTTGGTAAAAACCAGGCATTTCAGCAGTTTCTCCCCCCACAAGAGCACATTCTGCCAGTACGCAGCCATCAGCCACACCTTTGACGATATCGGCCATTTTTTCTGGGACGAGTTTTCCTGTGGCTATATAGTCTAAGAAAAAGAGTGGTTTTGCTCCTTGGCATAGAATGTCGTTAACGCACATGGCGACAGCATCTTGTCCAATCGTGTCGTGAATATCGGTTTCAAAGGCCAATTTCAATTTTGTTCCCACGCCATCGGTTCCACTGACGAGCACTGGCTCTTCCATGCCCGTTAAATCTGGTGCAAATAGCCCAGAAAATCCACCAATATCCGATAAAACACCGGGGATTTTTGTGCGTGCTACATGTTCTTTAATGAGTTGTACTTCGCGGTAGCCGGCTTCTTTATCGACGCCCGCATCTTTATAATTCAGTGCCATTGTCATCCTCCAATATTGGGTACTCGTTGGTTAAGCATCCTGTACAAAAGAGCTCATGATTTGGGATTGCTTCTAATATGTCATCAATCGTTAGAAAAGCCAATGAATCTGCACCAATCATCTGGCGTATTCCTTCCACATCGTAGCGGTCTGCCAGTAAATCTTTTTGAATGGAAGGGTTCACTAAAATTTTACAAGGGTATTTTACGAGAGGCGATGCGATACGCACATGCACTTGCGTCGCTCCCGCTTCTTTTAACATGGCGACAACGCGTCGCATCGTCGTTCCTCGGACGATGGAGTCATCCACGATGAGAATGGATTTTCCAGCCACTGTATCGCGAATCACGTTCAGTTTAATTTGCACGGCCATGTCGCGGAGTTCTTTGTCTGGTTCGATAAAGGTCCGCCCAATATATCGGTTCTTAATAATGCCGATATCAAAAGGAAGATTTGCTTGTTTCGCATATCCAATGGCAGCGACGGTTCCCGAGTCCGGGGATGCCATGACCATATCGATTCCCTCTTGGGGGCTCGTGATGGCCAATTGTCTGCCGATGGCTTTACGCATCGTA